>JADGAQ010000014.1:0-23170 GCA_015231925.1 Magnetococcales bacterium | reverse complement strand
GACGCCAGGGCCGTCATGCGACCCATGGAGGGGTTGGCCACGGGAGAGTTGCGCCCGGAGGAGATGTGAAAGCGGCCCGCCTGGACGCCAGGGCCGTCATGCGACCCATGGAGGGGTTGGCCACGGGAGAGTTGCGCCCGGAGGAGATGTGAAAGCGGCCCGTTCGGACATCCGGGCCGCCATGCGACCCATGGAGGGGTTGATCACGGATCCGTTCTGTCCGCAAGGGCGGCGGGCAATGAATTTATCAGCGTTAAATCAACCAGTTGATGCGCTTTTCCAACGGACGGAGGAGACGACGCGGGCCGGAACGTGCCCCGGGTAGCGCAGGTGTCACCGCGAAAGCGGTTTGCTTCAGGGCTAGGGTTGGCCCTGTAAAACGAACAACCCACCTCCAGCCAGGGATGGAAACATGGCCTTTTCAGGGTGAAAAGGTCGGACAGGAGGATTTGCAATGAGCTTTTCGATCAATACCAACATGTCGTCCCTGATGGCCCAGCGCAATCTTGGCAAAAGCACCAATGCGCTTGGCAAAACGTTTCAACGTCTGTCCACGGGGTTGCGGGTCAACTCCTCCTCGGACGACGCGGCCGGACTGGCCATTTCCAATCGTCTGACCGCCCAGGTGCGTGGTCTGAACATGTCGGTGCGCGATGTCAACGACGCTATTTCCATGCTTCAGGTGGCCGAGGGCGCGCTGGACGAGACCACCAACGCCTTGCAACGCATCCGCGAGCTGGCGGTGCAGGCCGCCAACGAAACCTATACCACGGGTGACCGGGACAGCCTGCAACTGGAAGTGAACCAGTTGTTGAGCGAGGTGGAACGCATCAAATCGGATACCACCTTCAACAAGATGAATCTGTTGGATGGTACCCTGTTGGGCAAACACATTCAGGTCGGGGCATTTTCCGGACAGTACGTCTCCGTCACGGTGGCGTCGGCGGGCCGGTCCGGTCTGGGAGTCGATCTGCTGGTGGTCAGCGGCGCGACCTTCTCCAAGGCGATGTCCTCCATCACGCTGGTGGATGCGGCCATCAACAGCGTGTCGGACATCCGCTCCAATCTGGGCGCCATGCAGAACCGCTTCGAATCGGCCATCGCCAACATGCAGAACCAGGCGGAAAACCTCACGGGTGCCCGCTCCCGCATCGTGGATGCCGATATTGCCGATGAGACGGCCAGTCTGACCCGCCTCAGCATTCTGCAGCAGGCGGGAACGGCGATTCTGGCCCAGGCCAACCAGCAGCCGGCCATCGCCTTGTCGCTGCTGAAGTGATGAGCTGTATCCCAGCGGTCGTTGCCGGGGGCTTGACCTCCCCCGGCAATGCCCTGGTGGCGGGGTGGGGTTGACCCGTTGTCAATGAGCAACCCACAGCCAACCCAGGGATGGGTGGAAGGGAGTGAGGACTTCGCGTCGCGAGGAGAAAGGCGATGTCTTTATCCATAAACGCCAAGGTGGTTTCCTTGGCGGCCCAGCGAGACACGCAGCGATACAGCCACGCGCTGGGGGGCACCTTTCGGCGGTTGGCGGCGGATATCCGGGGTCTGACGGAGCGTTACGGGTTTGAAGACGAAGTGGCGCTTCCATCGGGTCTGGGTGTGCGAATCCGCAACCTGAACCAGGCCTTGCAGGATGCCAATGACGGCATTTCCGTTTCCCAGTTGGCGGCCGACGCCCTGGGAGAGACGCTGGGAGCTTTGCAGCGTCTGCGGGATCTGGCGGCATCGGGGGATGAGACGGTCGATGGTCCGGAACACCACCATTTGCAATTGGAGGTGAGCCAGTTGATGACCGAGATCGATCGCATCGCCAACGATACACAGTACGAAGGGTTTTCATTGCTGGACGAGTCGGTCATGGGCAGACGTATGGCTCAGACCGGAGAGCAGGAGGATGGCTCGGTTGCCATTCGCCTGGCCAAGGCGGCGGCACAGGTTCTGGAGCTGGTGCGACCCAACAATCCCGGAGGGCGCATCAGTGAGGGACCGCAGGCCTTGCAGGCGGTTGATGCCGCACTGCACAGCGTGGCCGACGTCCGTTCCGCAATGGATCTGTTTCAAAGCCGTTTCGAATCCTCGGTGACCCAGTTGCAACGGGTGCCGGAGGCTTTGTCCGGCGAGGTGTCCCCGGAGAATATCCAGGATCTGGGAGAGCATGATGCCAAACGGGTGAGGGATCTCATCCTGCAACGGCGGGGCAAGGCCCTGCTGGCTCACAGCCCTCCGAGTCCCGGACTGATCTTCAAGCTGCTCGAATGATCATCGGAGCTGGCGGGTGTCCCGCCAGCTCCATTTACCGTTGTTCGCGAAAGGAGAGCTCTTATGGGCGCTTAATCTACAGGAACATGGTGCGCATAGGGATTTGTTGAGCAAACGTACCGCCACTCTTCCAACCCGTTTTTCCGGGAAGTCGGCAGCTTTTCGGGAAGGGGTCTGGGGTTGGACGGCGGTGTCACGACACGGGACGCGATGAAACCAGGCTCGGCGGAGTGTGGCGGTCGCATCCAATTCCCGCTGTCGGCGCGCATGCGCGCATCTTTCCTGCTCATCCCGCCGGGAGTGCGTCTCCCGGTGACATGGATGTCACGCCGGCCGATGGCTGGGGCGAAGGCTTTGCCGTGCCCCGAGGTCTCGGTCATACCCCTGTACATACAATGACAAGGATTTTTTCCGCGCAGGAGGCCTCGGGGTTTCCGGGCGATTTCGCGTCTTTAGCGGGCGCGAAGCGTTCCGAAAAGCTCGGGCGGGCTGTGCTTCGACGTGTGCCAGGGAGGGTCAGGGCGCGACACGACGCCTGACCCATTCCCCACGCCGATGCCTGCCTCCTGTCGGGAAACGTCTTCAAGTCACCAGAGTCGGGTTGGCTCTGCATAATGAACAACTCAATGTGGCCAGGGATGGTTCTTGGACCCGATGGCGGAGGATTGCCCGGTTCCAGGTGTACGACATTCGGGAGGGATGGGTTGGCCCTCACGCCAAAGATCAACTCACTTTGACCAGGGAAGGCGAACGGTGCGACACGATCCACGACGTTTTACACAGGCGGGAGTCCCAGACCATGGCACTCAGCATCAATTCCAATATTTCTTCGATCATCGCCCAGCGCAATCTGAACCGCAATACGACAGCATTGGGAGAGACCTATCGGCGTCTTTCCTCGGGTTTGCGGGTCAACAGTGCTGCCGACGATGCGGCGGGACTGGCCATTTCCAATCGCGTGACGGCCCAGATTCGCGGCATCAACCAGGCGGTGCGCAACGCCAACGATGCGGTTTCCATGATGCAGGTGGCCGAAAGCGCCCTGGAGGAGACCGGCAACGCTTTGCAACGCATCCGGGAGCTGGCGGTGGAGGCGGCCAACAGCACCTATACCAGCGAGGATCGCAACAGCCTGCAGGTGGAGCTGAACGCCCTGTTGGACGAGATCGAGCGCATCAAAACCGATACCCAGTTCAACAACCAGTACCTCCTGGCGGGGTCGATGAATGGCAAGCGCATTCAGGTGGGGGCCTATTCGGGTCAGTACATCTCCGTCACCATTGCTTCGGCGGGCAAGAGCGCCCTGGGGGTGGAGCTGGCGGTGGTCAGTGGGGCCACCTGGTCCAAGGCGGCCTCCACCATCACCCTGATGGATGGGGCGCTGACCAGCGTCTCCGACATTCGCGCCAATCTGGGGGTGATGCAGACCCGTTTCGAATCGGCCATCGCCAATCTGGAGACGGTGGGTACCCAGTTGACCGCAGCCAGATCGCGCATTCTGGATGCGGACATGGCCACGGAGACGGCGGATCTGGTGCGGCGTTCGATTTTGCAGCAGGCGGGGGTGGCGGTATTGGCCCAGGCCAATCAGCAGCCCCAATCCATCTTGAAGTTGTTGGGATGAGTCCCATGAACCTTTGCCCGGAGGAGGAACGATAATGGCGTTTGTCATCAACACCAATATCGCGGCTCTCTTGGCGCAACGGAATCTGTCCGATTCCACCCGCATGCTGGGTCAGAGCTTCAAACGGCTCTCCACCGGCTTGCGGGTGCAATCCGCCCAGGATGATGCGGGCGGGTTGTCCATCGCGACACGATTGTCTTCTCGCATTCGCGGGCTGAATCAGGCCTTGCGCAATGCCAACGACGGCATTTCCCTGACTCAGGTGGCCGACGGGGCGCTGGAGGAGACGACCAATGCGTTGCAGAGAATGCGTGAACTGGCGGTGCAGGCTTCGAACGGTTCTTATACCACTTCGGACCGCGCCAACATCCAACTGGAGGTGAGCGCCCTGATCGACGAGATCGATCGTATTGCCAGCAAGACGGAGTTCAACAATCAGTTTCCCCTCATGGGGAGTGTGTTGAACATGCGGTTGCAGGTGGGGGCGGCTTCGGGGGATTACCTGTCGGTGACCATTGCTTCCGCCACCAAGTCGGGGATTGGCATTCCGCTGGTGAGTGTGGGGGGGACCAGCGCGGCGCCGGCCAACTCGGCCATCACGGTGATCGATGCGGCCATTGACAGCGTATCGAGCATACGGGCCTATCTGGGGGCCATGCAGACGCGGCTGGAGTCGGTGGTGGCCAATTTGACCAACACTTCCGACAACATGACCCAGGCGCATTCCCGCATTGTGGATGCGGATATGGCCAAGGAGACGTCGGTCATGACGCGGAATGCCATATTGCAGCAGGCGGGGGTGGCGGTGTTGGCGCAGGCCAATCAGCAGCCGGCGCTGTTGATGGATCTGCTGAAGTAGCGGCGGGGGGAGGGACCGTGGAGCCTGTGGAGGGCTCCACGGACTCGCCTTGAAAAGTACGGGGGTCCGGGGGGGATTATCCCCCCCGGTGGGGTCTGGGGCGAAGCCCCAGGGTGTTGACGTGGCCTTTGGCGGGTCGAAGCCAGCAGGAGAATTGACCAACGTGGCACCTTTTCCAAACCCTGTTCCTGCTTCGACCCGCCGGAGGGGGTCAGGGGAGGGACTCACCCTCCCCATCCTTGAACGTACCAATTCCGCCATCGTTCGGGTTTTTCAGGAAGCTGAAGGCTCTCTTTATTCCTGAACAGCCCCGGCTGTGTTTTTGTGGCGCGTTCAAGGATGGGGAGGATGAGTCCCTCCCCTGGCCCCCTCCGGCGGGTCGAAGGGGTAACAGGGTGTGGAAGTGGTGCGGGGTTGGGTATTTCTCCGTTTGGCTTCGACCCGCCAACGGCCACGTCAACACCTCGGGGCGCTGCCCCGAACCCCGCCGGGGGGGATAATCCCCCCCGGACCCCCGTTATGACTACCAGGTGGCCAGCGGCGTCTCGGCCAGCAGCTCCAGCATGCGACGATGCACCATCGGGGAGCCGCACAACACATTTCCGGAACGCAAACAGGAGTTCCCACCATGGAAATCGGTGACGAAACCACCCGATTCCTGAACCAGCAAAATACCTGCGGCAATGTCCCAAGGCGACAGATTGGGCTCCCAAAAGCCATCCAGCCGCCCGGAAGCCACATAAGCCATGTCCAGCGCCGCCGATCCGGCGCGACGCACGCTCTGACAGGAATGGAACAGAGCCCGGAACGAGGTCAGATACCCATCCAGCCGCTCCTTGTTGCGAAAGGGGAAACCGGTGGCCAACAAAGCCTGCGACATGCTCTCCAGCGAACTGACCCGCATGCGGCGATTGTCCAGAAACGCCCCGCCACCCCGCTCGGCACAGAAGATTTCGTCCAACACCGGATTGTGTACCACCCCGATCACCGGTTCGCCATCCTGAAGCAGGGCGATGGAAATGGCGAAATGGGGAATGCCGTGGGCGAAGTTGTTGGTGCCGTCGATGGGATCCACCACCCATATCCGACCCTGCGTGCCGATGCGCGCACCGCCACTCTCCTCCGCCAACACCCCATACTCGGGATAAGCCCGGCGCAAACAGGAGAGAATCTCCCGCTCCACGGCGATATCCGCATTGGTGACCAGATCGGAACCCAGTTTGGTGCGCACTTCCAACTGGTGAACATTGTGGAAGAACTGCATGGCCAAACGACCCCCCTGGCGGGCCGCCTTGGTGGCAATGTTGATCAGGGGATTGGTGGACATCGGTACGACCTCCTTGTCTGGCAGTCCGGACCTCGGGAGAAGAGTGCCAACGGATCCGAACGGATTGACACCCTAGCATGTGTGGGGTCGCGGAGTCGAGGTGGCAGGGCAGGTCTCCCGACAGGCAACATTTGCCGAGTGATGGAAAAAATCGCCGCTCGCAACGCCTCCGGTCCGGCTCCTGCATCCGTCGACCGTGGACGAACAACCCATAAAGAAAGTCGCGTTTTATGCCGATTATGTTGAATGGAGCGGACCTGGTTGGTCGATGCGGGGAGAATGATTTTGTTATTGGCATACTGATTGCTAGTAAATTTATCGCAGAAAATGCCCATATCGGGACGGATCGGCGACCAGGGAAAGAGCAGACATGTCCATCAACAATATCCTGAATACGGCCAAGCTGGGGTTGTTCGCCAACCAGGGAGCGTTGCGCGTCGTCTCGCACAACGTTTCCAACGTCAGCACCCCCGGATACTCCCGCCAGACGGCGGTCATGGTGGCCAATCCCGGATTGCAGCGGGGCGGTGATGGCAAGTCGGCCGGAGACGGCGTCCATATCGAGCAGGTGAAACAGCAGTTGGACAACCTGATGGATCGTCGCCTGCAGGGGGGCGAGGCGGAGCTGGGTCGTCTGGAGGGACGGGACCGCTTCATGAACATGATCGAGAACGTTTTCAACGAACTGGACGGGGATGGTCTCTCCACCCGACTGGAAAAGCTCTTCACCTCCATCGATCTCTTGACGGACAATCCCACCGACGCGGTGGTGCGGGATCAGGTGATGGAAAACGCCGGCGCCACCTCCGGTTTCATCAAGCGCATGTACAACGGCTTGAGCGAGTTGACGCTGCCGGTGGACAAGGAGATCACCGTCACTCTGGACGATATCAACTCGCGGCTGAAGAGTATTCGGGATGTCAATCTGGCCATCGTGCGCCAGGATGCCACGCCGGCCAAAGCGCTGGATCTCAAGGATCAGCGGCGCCAGATGGTCATGGAGTTGGGCAAGATTGTTGACATCCAGACCATCGATCAGGGCGACGGAGGTGTCTCGATTTTGACGGCCAACGGGATCATGTTGATGGATCACACCTATGCGGCCACCCTCTCCCGCGGTCCGGGCAGCGCGACCCAGAATACGCCCCAGACCATCCGGGTGGATGAGCGTACCGGGGATCTGACCAGCGAGATCAAAAGCGGCACTCTGAAAGGTCTCATCGAGGTGCGGGACCAGGTCATCAACGGGGACAGCGGCTTTCTGAGCAAGCTGGAAACCCTCGCCGACGAGATGCGCTGGCGCTTCAACCGGGTTCACAGCCAGTCGGTTCCGGGTGGCCTGTTGCAGAGCCGCACGGGGGCCATCGACCTGGGCCAGAACCTGACCACCGCCATGAGCGGTCTGGTGACGGATACGACCCAATCGACCTATGTGGGTTCTCCGGTCGATCTCTCGCGGGTGGTCAACGGCACCCTCAGCTTTGCCTACGGCGCGGACCCCAACGGGACCTTGACCCAGGCCAACGTGCCCATCACCACCGGCATGTCGATCAACGATGTGGTGACGGCCATCAATGCCAACGCCGGAGCGGGCGTGACCGCCAGCGTCTCCGGCAATCGCCTGGTGCTGACGGGGACGGGCGGCAACTCCTTCGGGGTGGTTTCCGACGCGAGCGGCGTGTTGGCCGCCTTGGGTGTGGGAGCCTTCTTCACCGGAAGCGGCGCGGCCAGCATGGGCGTCGATGCGGCCATGCAGGCCAAACCGGCCTTGTTGGGGACGGGGCGCTTCATCACCACCGGAGCGACGCCGGTACACAACGATGCCAATAACGAAGGGGCCATGCTGCTGGGGGATCTGCGCACCGAAAAGTTCACCCTGTTCGGGGAGAGTGCCACATTGATCTCCCACTATGGTACCATAGCGGGTAACCTGGGTTCGGAACAGTCGCGCAATCAGGCGGAGATGACCAGCATTCAGTCGTCCCAGGGCTTCATGCGGGACTTGCGGGATTCGGTCTCCGGTGTCTCCCTTGAAGAGGAGATGACGGATATGATCAAGTTCCAGAGGGCCTTTCAGGCCTCCAGCAAGATGGTTTCGACGGCGGACAACCTGTTCGAGACCCTGATTCAGATGGTGTAACCGGTCGCACCGGGAAGGCAAGGAGAAGAGAGATGCGTGTGACGCAATCGTTGATGTTCCGCAACGGAGCGGATGCCCTGCAGCGCAAGTACCAGGAGGTGCTGAAGACGCAGGAGAAGACTCTGTCCGGCAACCGGGTCAACAAGCCTTCCGACGATCCGACCGCCACCTTCCGTCAGGGGGTGTTCACCTCCAATCTGGCGGAGGTGAAGAGTCTGACGGAGACCACGCGGCGGGCTCAGGAACGCATGGGCATGGCGGAGGACCAGATCACCAATCTGCACGATCGCCTGCAGGAGGCTCATGATCTGGTGATGCAATTGGGCAACAGCTATCAGGGCGGGCAGCCGGATGTACTGCGGGCTCAGGCGGAAAAGGCCATGGCCTGGTTTCAGGATACCCTGGCCGGCATGAACACGGAGATGGACGGTGTGCCTCTGTTCGGTGGCGGGCGCACCGGCAATCCCTTCGATCTGACCAATCTGCGCACCACCGGTATCGTGCAGCGCACCGGGCCGACGGGAGGTTTCGCCGATGCGGGCGCCGACTTCTCCGCCGGTGTGACCGGTTCCGATGCGGCGGTGCCCAGCAGCGTGATGGTGACCTATCGCACCACGGACGACACCGGCGCCGCGCTGGCCGCGCCCGAGTTCCGCCTCAGCGTCAATGGCGCCTCGCTGACCTCCGTGGCCGCCACCGGCGGGGCGCAAACCCTGAATCTGGGCAACGGGATCTCTTTTTCGGTCGCCGCCGGCGCCGTCATGACCGACAAACAGGCCTTCCACTTCCAGGTGGTGCCGGAATACCAGGGGGGCAGTTCCGATCGGGAGGTGAAGATCGCCACCGGTCAAAAGGTGCCCGGCAACGTCACCGGGGCCCAGTTGATGGAAGGGAGTACCGATCTCAGCAACGGCGCCAACGTCTTCGAGGTTTTCGCGGGCTTGCGCGGCGCGCTGCAACGCATGGACCCGGACGAGGTGCGGGCCTGGTTGCCCAAGTTGCAAAGCGCCCTGGGCCAGGTTTCCAATATGCAGGGCGTCACCGGCACCCGGGGGGCGCAGTTGGAAGCCATGGGGGCCACCTTCGCCCAGGAGCAGGAGTCCTTGCAGGAGGCCGCAACCGCCAACGTGGGTATCGACTCCTTCGAGGTGATGAGCCGCCTGGAACAGGCCACCCAGGCCATGCAGTTCATGTCTGTCACACAACGCGAGGTGCTCAATACCTCGTTGCTCGATTTTATTAAATAAGCAGGAAAAACTACCGGGGCGGAGACTGGAAATGGAGATTCAAGGGACGCGCTTTGGCACGTTGGAATTCGAAGCGGGCGAAGTCATTCAACTCAACGAAGGTTTGCTGGGCTTTCCGCTGAGCCGGCGATTTCTGCTCTTTCCGTACAGCGACGACTCCTCCTTCTTCTGGTTGCAGTCGGTGGACGAACCGGAGATCGCCTTCATCGTGATCAACCCGTTCGACTTCTTCAACGACCTGGAGTTCGTGATTCAGGACGATGACGCCGCCGATCTGGCCCTGGAGCGTAGCGAGGATGTGGAGGTTTTCAGCCTGGTGACCATCCCCGAGGGGCGTCCCGAAGAGATGCGCACCAATCTGGCGGGGCCCGTGGTGGTCAATGTGGCCAACCGTCTGGGCAAGCAGATTCTGGTCAAGGCTTACTCGCCCCGGCAGCCTCTCATTCCCGAGGAGATGCGCCGTACCGTGGCGCAGCAACGCCCGGCGGGAGGAGCCCGAATCACCCCGGAAAAACGCTCAACTCGCGTGGCGGGAGGCCGATAAGATGATCAGGGGCATCAGTAGGGAATCGGGGTGCCATGGCGCCTTGCGGGATCGGAAATAGCGGTTCCGGAGCAAGGGCTCCAGGGAACCCGGGAACAGCGGATTCGGGGCGGTGATCCCCGAATAGACGAAAGAGGATGGGACGATGCCACTTTTTATCAATACAAACGTTGCTTCACTGAACGCCCAGCGGCACTTGAACAGTTCGACGCTGCAGTTGGGCAAGACTTTTGCGCGCCTGGCTTCGGGGTTGCGCATCAACTCGGCCCGGGACGACGCGGCGGGGTTGGCCATCTCCAACCGCATGACCACGCAGATTCGCGGTTTGAACCAGGCCATCCGCAACGCCAACGACGGCATCTCTCTGGCCCAGGTGGCCGAAGGGGCCATGGAGGAGAGCCACAATGCCCTGCAGCGTTGCCGCGAGCTGGCGGTGCAGTCGGCCAACTCCACCTACAACACCTCGGACCGTCTGAGCCTCGACAAAGAGGTGCAGGCCCTGCTGCAAGAGGTGGATCGCATCTCCAGCCAGGTCGAATTCAACAAACAGGCCCTGCTGGACGGCACCTACACCAACAAGCAGTTCCAGATCGGCGCCTTTTCGGGGCAGATCATCTCGATCAACATCCAGGGGGCGGGTTTCAACGGGTTGTCCACCCTCTCCCAGGTGACCATTTCCACGGTGACGGGGGCCAACTCCGCCATGCGCATCATCGATGCGGCCCTGAGCAGCATTGCCGACATGCGCGCCAGCCTGGGCGCGGTGCAGAGCCGCTTCGAGTCGGTGGTGGCCAACCTCTCCAACGTGGTGGAAAACATGTCGGCGGCCCGTTCGCGCATCATGGATGCCGATATCGCCGCCGAAACAGCCACATTGACCCGTGATGCCATCCTGCAACAGGCGGGTACGGCCGTGTTGGCCCAGGCCAACCAACAGCCGCAGTTGGCCTTGCAGTTGCTCGGCGGACGCTGATAGCCGCCGGAAAAGGCGTTCCGGGTTTTTCCTTTTGTCTTCAGGAGGTGAGCCATGAGTGACGTCACACGTATCGGACCGATGGATTACGGTGTGGTGCACGGGGAGATTTCTCACCACGAAGCAGGTTCCAGGGAGATTAATCCAGGGCAGGTCAATCCCGCCCTGCCGGTCTCCCGGACCGGCGAGGAGAAGACGGACGCCAAAGTCCTCGGCGAACTGGCGGCCAGGGCGAATGCCTCCTTGCGCGGCTTCACCTCCTTGAACTTTCAAGTGGATGAGCAGACGAAAAAGCTTGTGGTCAAGGTCGTTGATGCCGATACGAAAGAGACAGTGCGTCAGATTCCCTCCGAGGAGATGCTGGAGGTGGCCAAACGCATCAAGGATCTGGAAGGCATTCTGTTCGATACCGTGGTGTGAGCAAACGGCACGGAATGCCAGAGAACGGTAGAGGAGCAGGAACATGGCGACATCGGGAATGGGTGGGATCTCATTCGGGGGCTTGGCGAGCGGACTGCCGTCCAATATCGTCGATCAGCTGATGCAGGTGGAGGAGCAGCGACTCACCGGCTTGCAGAAGAAACGGACCGGCTATTCCAAGCAGAAGAGCGCCTATTCCGATCTGAAGACCAAGCTGCTGGCGCTGAACACCAAGGCCCAGGCCCTTCAGGAGGCGGCGACCTTTCGTCCCCATACCGCATCGAGTTCCGACGAGAACAAGGTGACGGCCACCGCCTCCAGCGACGCGCGCGCCGGTTTCCATACCGTGGTGACCGGGGGGACCCTGGCTGCCTACGATACCTGGGTGGCCACCAGCAGCGTCACCAGCAGCACCGACACCCTTTCCGGGGCGGAGAACCTCACGGTCAACTACAACGGCGTGGCCCACAACATCGCCTTGTCCGCCGGTTCCACCCTCTCCGATATCGCCAACACCATCAACACCTACACCTTCGACGCCACCGACGCCACCAAGGGTGTCACGGCGAGCGTGCTTTTCGACGGCACCAACTACCGCCTGGTGCTGGCGGCCAAGGAGAGCGGCACCAATTCGGGCGCCCAGCGCATCACCGTGCCCCAGGCCGCCGCAGGCGGCTGGCAATTCGCCTCCGGAAACGCCGTCAACCAGAACTTCGCCAACAGCATCACCGGCACCGATGCCGCCCTGACGGTCGACGGCATCGCCGTGACCTCCTCCAGCAATACGGTGAGTTCGGTCATCCCCGGTGTGACCCTCAATCTCAAGGAAGCCAACTCGACCGTCAATATCACGGTGTCCAACGATACCGACACCCTGAAAGAGACGCTGAACGACTTCATCGACTCCTACAATACGGTGATCGACTTCCTGAACACCGAAAAGAACGACCGGCTCTCCAGCGACTCGGCGGTGCGCTCCATCATCGGCCAGTTGCGGGGGGAGTTGAACACCCAGACCCACGAGGTGACGGGGGCCTACGGGGTACTCTCCACCTTTGCCTCGGTGGCCTCCCTGGGCTTTCGCACCGATCAGAAGACCGGCAAGCTCAGCATCAGCAGCGACGATCTTGACAAGGCCATCAGTCAAAACTTCGACGCCATCGGCGATGTCTTCACCAAAAAAGTCAGCGCCGCCGACAAAACGGCTTTCGAGGCCGCCGGGGGCAAGGAGGGACTGGCCTATCGCCTGGAGGATCTGCTCAGTCAGATGACCACCATCACCGGTGGCGTGGTGACCAGCAAGACCAACTCCATCGACTCCCGCATTCGGTTGCTGGATCAGACCATCGATCAGGAAAATGCCCGTCTCGACAAGGTGCGTGCCCGGTTGAACCTCAAATTTTCCAATCTGGAAAAGCTGATGTCGAGCCTGCAGTCCTCCGGGAACGCCCTGACCTCCTTGAGCAAATAGGCCGGACCTTGTGGCGCGAAGATTGCGTAATTTCCTGCGGGACGTGACCCGGAAAACGGTGGCACGGTAACTTGAACGATAAGAAAGTAATGACAATGGTCCAGGCAGCCGTGGCAGTCGAGGAAATGGAACAGTTGTCTCCGCTGGATCTGTTGATCCGGCTTTATGAGGGAGCCATCAATTTCCTGAAGCAGTCGGCGGACGATTGCAAGGCGGAGCGGATGGACTCCTTCAAGGAGAATCTGCGTCGGGGTCGTCGCATCATCGAGGAGTTTCAACGTACCCTGGATTTCAAACAGGGAGGGCAGATCACGGCCCAGTTGAACGATCTCTATACCTACATGCTCGACAGCCTGCGTCAGTTCGAGCTGACCCACGACGAACTCCATATCGAACGTGTCATCGACCAGTTGGAGACTTTGCTGGAAGGATGGCGCGGGGCTCAATACCAAGCCGTCGCGTGAGCTAAGCCATGTCATACGGTCTGCGCAGCTACAAGGCCTCACGGGCCAACACCGCCGCAAGGGAAGATCTGCTGATCCTTCTGTACGAAGGGGCGATCCGCTTTCTGGAGCGTTCCATTCAGGAGTTCGAAGGCAAGAACTTGAGCGAACACAAGATGTTCCTGCGCCGGGGTCTGATGATCGTCTCGGAGTTGCAGAGCACCCTCGATTTTCAGAAGGGTGGCGAGTTGGCCATCCAACTGTTCGAGCTTTACGGCTACATGCTGGAGCAGCTCACCCTGGCCAACATCGCCAAGGAGATGGAGCCGATTCGCCGGGTGGTGCGGCAGTTGAACATTCTGCTGGAGGGATGGCGGGTGGCGGTGGCCCAGTACAAGGCGGGAGGTGTTTCACTCTCCCCGGCGCCTGTCGACGGGGGCTTGCCCGCCGCGAAGAGCATTGCCCAGATGGGATGAGCGAGGGAGGCTGACCATGGAAGAGTTGATACGGCAGCTTGAGGAGATGTTGGCCCGCATGAGCAAACCGGAGCTTCTGGAAGCCGAGGAGGTCGGGCTGATGGCGGACAGATGGCGTGAGGTGGTGGGGCTGTTGGAAAAGACCGGTTATGCGGGACTCGATCCGGCGGCGAAGCTGAACATGCGTCTGCGGCTGCGCAAGCTGACCCTGGCCCTGCCGGGGGTGATGAGCCTGCTGGATGCCCAGAAATCGGCCATCGCCAACCGCCTCTTCTCGGAGAACAAACGCCTGGGCTACATGAAGGCCCAACGCCGTGGCCTGGGCCAGGAAGAGCATCTGGTACAGCGCAAGGCGTGAGCGACCGGGATGGATGAAACGTGAAAAGCGGCCTTCGGGGCCGCTTTTCGCGTTTATGGCACTCTTTGGAGGTTTGTGGTACAGTTCACGGGTCTGGTGAGACGTGCGAAAGAGGTGCTTTTATGGTTGACGAGTCGTTCTGAGGAGGCTTTTTTTATAATTTTTTGACTTTCAATATGTTGTCTTTTGAGTAGCAAAAAAAGAAAATGTTCTATATTTTGACTTTATTCTTCCATTCGTTTGAATCTTTCTGGAATAAGTGATTCGCCGTTTATTATACGACTAAACTAACAATATTTAATAATGTCGTAACTATTCAGACCCCTGCACGGTGCAGCATGATCGTGTCAACGTCGAAAGGAAAAGTCCCAGGGCGCTGCACTGGACCCTTCGGGGGGGGATAATCCCCCCCCGAACCCCCGTATATCTGAATAGGTTTATAATAGTTTTATAATGCCAATACAGGGAGGGTGTCATGAACTGGCGGGACTATATCACGACGGATTCCAACATCTGCCATGGTCAGGCGTGCATTCGCGGTACCCGGATTCCGGTTTCCGTGATTCTCGATAATCTGGCTGTCAATCCGTCCCACGAGGCTTTGTTACAGAGCTACCCATCCCTTACGGAGGAGTCCATCAGCGCAGCCACCCGTTACGCAGCGGAATTGGCCAGGGAAAGAATCGTCGAGTTTGGGCATCGGGTTGTTGCATGAAGTTCAAGATTGATGAGAACCTCCCCTCTGAGGTATCGGTCCTTCTTCGAGGCTTGGGTCACGATGCCGTCAGTGTACTGGATCAGGATATGGGAGGAATGGAGGACGGCAAAATATTCAGTGTCTGCCGAGAGGAGCGGCGTATTCTGGTGACGTTGGATCTGGATTTTGCCAATGTGCAGGTATATCCCCCATCAAAAGGTAGTGGCATCATGGTGCTTCGGTTGGCTTGTCAGGACAAATCTACCGTTATGGAGGTTCTGCACCGCCTGCTGCCCATTCTGGAGAGCGAATCCCCGGATGGTAGACTTTGGATTGTGGAAGAGAAGCGAATTCGTATGAGAGAATAGTTGAGTAAAGTGCAAAACGGCGAAGTAATGGGTTAAGATGATCTCAATGAATGATAAACGAAAATAAAATTACTAAATGTTTTTTGTAACTATTCAGGCCCTTGCACAGCGCGGCATGATCGTGTCAACGGCGAAAGGAAAAGTCCCAGGGGTGCCCCCTGGACCCCATGGGGTTGGTACGTCAACAGCAAAAGGAAAAGTCCCAGGGGTGCCCCCTGGACCCCATGGGGTTAGTACGTCAACAGCAAAAGGAAAAGTCCCAGGGGTGCCCCCTGGACCCCATGGGGTTAGTACGTCAACAGCAAAAGGAAAAGTCCCAGGGCGCTGCCCTGGACCCGCCGGGGGGGATAATCCCCCCCGGACCCCCGTATGTCTGAATAGATACAGATTGAAGATGTATTCATACTTGACCGAGGGGGTTTGGTAACTCCCTCATCCGTTTGCCGGATAGTCCGGCAACACCACCCTCGTCAGAAAGCCTCCCTCCGGGGGATGGGCGAACTGGATGGTTCCGTCGTGGTCCTTCAGGATCGAGGCGGCGATGGAGAGTCCCAGACCCACTCCGCCCGTGTCCGGGCTGCGGGAGGGCTCCAGGCGCAGAAACGGTTTGAAGACGTTTTCCCACTCGCTTTCCGGGATGCCCGCTCCGGGATCCCGGATGTCGATGAGCAGTTGCTCCCCACGCCGTTCCAGACAGACCCGCGCCGAACCGCCGTAGATCACCGCATTGTGAATCAGATTGGTCAGGGCCCGCTTCATGGCCAGCGGACGGCAGTGGCAGGGCCGTTTTTCCGTCTCCCGCCAGGAAACCGTGTGTCCGGCATCCTGCAGATCTTCGCAGATGGCCTGCAACAACCCGCTCAGATTGACCTTCTGCTTGGCTTCGGCCCGAGCCGCGTCCCGGGCCATGGAGAGGGTGGCCGACAGCATGACCTCCATCTCGTCCAGGGTGGCCACCATGCGCCCGCGCAATGTCTCGTCGCCCACGAATTCCGCCATCAGCTTGAGCTTGGTCAGGGGGGTGCGCAGATCGTGGGAGATGGCGGCCAGAAGACGCAGCCGCTCCGCCACGAAATCCCGGATGTTGCGGTTCATACGGTTGAAGGCGCGGGCCACGCTGACCACTTCGCGAGCCCCCTTCTCTTCCAGGGGCGGGGTATGGATATCCCGCCCCATCTGATCCGCCGCCTGGGCGATGCGCTGCAGCGGAGCGGTCAGATTCCGGGCGATGAGCAGCGAAAAGAGCAGGATCCCCCCGGTCATGATGGTGACGGAGAGGGTGGCGTGGCGGAACAGCGGCACATGGTTTTCCTCCGGACGGGTGACCATGATCAGCCGGTCTCCGTCGGGAAGCCGCACCTGTGCCGAAAGCACCCGGTCCATAACCATGTCGTGCATGGTGCGGATGAGAGTCATCTCCAAGGCGAAAAAGAGGCGGTGCAGGTTGCCGTGGCGATGGTTCCAGTCGATATCGGCGAGGTTGACCGATTCCACCAGGATGCGATCCGAGCCGATCTTTTCCGCCAGCAGCCGTTGCAGGCCGGGGTTGTTCCCGGAAGATCGGGGAGTCGCTTCCGGGGTGTGGCGCAGGGTTTCAACATGGAGTCCGCTGTGGTTCAGCGTGGCCAGAACCGGTTCCCGCAGGGTGGGGGGGAGTTGCAACAGCAGGCGGGTGACCGTGGCCATGCGCTCCAGAACCTGTTCCTCGTTGGTGAGAACCAACGGTTCCAGCTTTTCGCTGGTGAAGACCAGGATGCTCAACAGGTGGGAAAAGGTGAGTCCGCCCAGCAGGATGAGCAGGATGCGGCTTGCCAGGCTCAAGGGGAAGGGGTTTTTCATAGCGGAGTGACCTCGGCGCTGAACAGGTAGCCGCCGCCCCAGACGGTTTTGATGAGTTTTGGATCCTTGGGATCCTCCTCGATTTTGCGGCGCAGGCGCATCACCTGGGTGTCGATGCTGCGGTCGTACTGCTCTGCGGCTTTGCCGTGGGCCAGATCCAGGAGTCGTTCCCGGCTCAATATCTGGTTGGGCTGATGCAGAAAGGCCAGCAACAGGTCGCATTCCCCGGCGCTCAACGGTTCCACCAGGCCCTCCGCATCGACCAGTTCCCGTCGGGTCAGATGCAGGGTCCATCCGGCGAAGCGGATGCGGGTGGTCTTGCCGGGGCGGGGTTTTTCCGGCTCTCCCTGACAGCGGCGCAACACCGCCTTGATGCGGGCCACCAGTTCTCGGGGATCGAAGGGTTTGGTCAGATAGTCGTCCGCGCCCATTTCCAGGCCGACGATGCGGTCGCTGTGCTCTCCCAGTGCGGTCAGCAGGATGATGGGGATGCGGGAGTGTTCCCGCAAGGTGCGGCACAGGGAGAGGCCATCTTCTTGCGGCAGCATGACATCCAGCACGATCAGATCGATCTTCTCCCGCTCCATCAGGGTGCGCATGGCCCGTCCGTCGGCCACGCCCACGGCGCGGAAAGCGTGTTCGCCCAGATAGCGCACCACCAGTTCCCGGATCTCCCGATTGTCTTCCACCACCAGAATCGCGCTTTCCATGGGCTGCTTCACTCGAATCTATGATATATGGGGGTTCGGGGGGGATTATCCCCCCCGACGGGTCCAGGGCAGCGCCCTGGGACTTTTCCTTTCGCCGTTGACCTTCCAACCCCAAGGGGTCCAGGGGGCACCCCTGGGACTTTTCCTTTCGCCGTTGACCTTCCAACCCCAGGGGGTCCGGGGGGCACCCCCGGGACTATTCCTTTCGCTGTCGGTACCGTCACGCCGCGCTGTGCAGGATCCGGAATCGTAACCCTCGCTCCGCCATACTTTTGTGACAACTTCGCCATTTTCGGGTGACCGGTTTCCGTTAGGATGTCCACCATGATAGTCGATCGGCAAGGGGGAAGCACGTGATGCGCCTGGGGTTGAGCCTGCTATGGATGGTGATGTGCCTGTTGCTGAGAGTGCAGCCGGGGCTGGCCCATGGTGGCGAGGATCACGGTGCGGCGGGCGCCGGGATGGGGGAGATGCTGTCCGCCGGTTTGGGAAGCGCTGCCACGGGGGATCGTTTCGAGGTGGTGCTGACTGACGGTGAGGAGGGTTTTTCACGGCTTTATCTGGCGGATATCGGCAGCGGGGCCCCGGTGGCTGGGGCGGAGATCACGGTGGAGGCGGCAGGAACACCCCCGTGGACGGGAAAGGGGGAAGCGACCCGGGCGGCGGGCGTCTATCGTCTGGCGTGGACGCATCGTGGCGGTGATCCGCTGGATCTGACGCTCACGGTGGAGGCGGCGGGTGTGACCGATCTGCTGCTGCTCCAGCTTGCCGGGACGGCTCCGGCATCTGCCACACCCTCCGTGGCGGCGAACGGGCGCAAGAGTTCGGCAACGGGGGTTGCCCTGCCCAAGGCGAGTCAATTTCTGCTGGATTTGCGCACCGTTCCCGCCGCAAGCCGGGAGGTGGCGGAAACCGTCCGTCTGGTGGGGCGGGTGATTCCGGATCCGGCAACCCACGCCCGCATTCATCCCCCGTTTCCCTCCCGCGTCGGTTATGACCCGGATTTCCCGCCGCCCTGGTCCGGGCAGCGGGTGAAGCGGGGACAAACCCTGGCCGTTCTCGATCCCATCCTCTCCGCCACGGAGAAGGCCGGGCAGCGTTTGGCCCTCTTCAAGGGGGAGCGGCCCGAAGGCGCGGTGGGCCGGGAGCTGATTCTGGCTCCCATCGATGGCCGGCTGACCGATGTCCATATCGTTCCGGGAGAAGTGGTCACGGAAGGAACCGTTCTGGCGGAGATCATCGATCCCGCCCGCATGTGGGTGGAGGCGGTACTGCACGACATCTCCCTGGCGGATCGCATCTCGGGGGGAACGGCCTCTTCCCGTCAGCTTCCCGGCCAGCGGTTTCCCCTGCGCCTGGTAGGGGTCAGTCCGAAGATCGCTGCCGAAAACCAGGGTTTGCATCTGCAGTTCGCGGTGAAAAGCACCGACGGTCAGCTCAAGGCCGGCATGCCGGTCGATGTCTATGCCGAAACCGGAATGTTTCCGTTCGGGACGGCGATTCCCCGGGGAGCGGTTCTGGAGCAGGGCGGTATTCCCCTGGTCTGGGTCAAGACGGCGCCGGAACGCTTCGAAGGGCGACCGGTACGTCCGGGGCGGCGGGGGATGGAGTGGGTGGAGATCCTGGAGGGCCTCCAGCCCGGTGACAAGGTGGTGGTTCAGGGACACAACCAGCTCCATGCGGTGCGGTGAAGGGCCATGTTCGAAGCCATCATTCGTTTTGCCCTGCGTCACAGGCTGTTCATCGTCGCCATCTCCCTGATCCTGCTGGCCTACGGCGGCTGGGTGGCGATCGGGCTGCCGGTGGACATCTTTCCGGATCTCAATCGTCCCACGGTGACCATCATGACCGAGGCGCCGGGACTGGCCCCGGAAGAGGTGGAATCCCTGGTGACGCTGGGTATCGAGGCGGCCATGAACGGTATGCCGGGAGTGACCCGGCTACGCAGCAATTCCGGCGTGGGGCTCTCCATCGTCTTCGTGGAGTTCGCCTGGGGTACGGAGATCTATCGCAACCGCCAGCTGGTGGCCGAAAAACTGGCTTCCGTCGCCGAATCGCTGCCTCGGGATGTGGTTCCGGTGATGGGACCGGTGAGTTCCATCATGGGCGAGATCATGCTCATCGGTCTGCGCAGCGAGGCGGGGGTCAGCTCGCCCATGACGGTTCGCACCCTGGCCGACTGGACCCTGCGTCCCCAGTTGATGAGCATCGCGGGGGTTGCTCAGGTGATTCCCATCGGCGGGGAGGTCAAACAGTACCAGGTGCTGGTCGATCCGGCGCGCATGAGCGCCCTGGGTATCTCCTTCGAGGATCTGGAGAAGGCCTTGTCCGGTTTCGCCAAAAACAGCACCGGGGGTTTTTTCTCCCAGCGGGGACGGGAGTTTCTGATCCGCAACCTGGGGCAGACCACCGATCCGGAGGATTTGAAACAGACCGTGGTGGCAGCCTCTCCGGAGCGGGTCGTCACCCTGGGGCAGGTGGCGGATGTACGCTTCGGTCCGGGGGTGAAACGGGGGGATGCCGGCATCGATGGCCAGGCGGCGGTGATTCTGGCGGTACAGAAACAGCCCGGAGCCGATACCGTGGCCTTGACCCGTCGCATCGAGGCGGCCTTGTCCGGGATGCAACGCACCCTGCCCGCCGACATTCGCATCGATCCCATCCTCTTCAAACAGGCCGATTTCATCGAGCGGGCCATCGCCAACGTGGTGGAGGCCCTGCGGGATGGGGCGTTACTGGTGGCGGTGGTTCTCTTCCTGTTTCTCATGAACGTCCAGACCACCTTCATCAGCCTGACCGCCATTCCCCTGTCGCTGGTGATGACCTTCCTGATCTTTCATTGGGCGGGTCTTTCCATCAATACCATGACGTTGGGTGGGCTGGCGGTGGCCATGGGCGAGTTGGTGGACGACGCCGTGGTCGGGGTGGAGAACGTCTTTCGCCGCTTGCGGGAGAATGCCGTCCGCGCCGCGCCACGTCCGGTTGCGGAGGTCATTTGGCGGGCCTCCGGCGAGGTGCGCAATGCCATCGTCCAGGCCACGATCATCGTGGTGCTGGTCTTTCTGCCTCTGTTTGCCCTGTCCGGCATCGAGGGCCGGCTCTTTTCGCCCCTGGGGGTGGCCTACATCGTGTCGATCCTGGCCTCCCTGGTCGTTTCGCTGACCGTGACGCCGGTCCTCTGCCTCTATCTGTTGCCACGGGCCAAGGCCATGGCTCATGGCGACTCCTGGCTGGTGGCCCGTTTGAAGGCCATGGATCGCCGTCTGCTCTTCTGGTCTTTCGGCCATTCACGCACGGTGATCGGATTCTCCCTGTTGCTGGTCGCGGGGGCTTTGCTCTCGGTTCCCTGGCTGGGACGCGCCTTCCTGCCGCCGTTCAACGAAGGCACCGTCACGGTGAGTCTGGCCATGACTCCGGGAACCTCGCTGGAGGAGTCGAATCGCGTGGGCACTCTGGCCGAAAGGCTGTTGCGGCAAACCCCGGAGGTTCTCTCCACCGGACGACGTACCGGACGGGCCGAGCTGGACGAACATGCCGAGGGGGTTCACTTTTCCGAGATCGACGTGGATCTCAAAGCCTCCTCCCGTAATCGGGAGACCATTCTGGCCGAATTGCGCCGCCATCTGGCGGTGATTCCGGGGGTTTCGATCAGTGTCGGGCAGCCCATCTCCCATCGCCTGGATCACCTGCTTTCCGGGGTGCGGGCGGAGATTGCGGTCAAGATCTTCGGGGAGGATCTGAGCCTCTTGCGGGCCAAGGCCGAGGAGGTGCGCGAGCGCATGGCCGCGGTGGCCGGGGTCACGGATCTGCAGGTGGAAAAACAGGTGCTGATTCCCCAATTGCAGATTCGCCTGGATCGTTGGGAGGCCATCAAGTACGGTCTCTCCCTCAACCAGTTGACTGAAACCCTGCAGGCCGCGCTCAACGGCAAGGTGGTTTCCCAGGTCATGGAGGGGCAACGCAGCCGCGATGTGGTGCTGCGCCTGGCGGAGGAGTGGCGTGCCGAAACCGGGGACTTCCGCAAGATCCTCATCGACACCCCCACCGGCAAGATTCCCCTGGAACTGGTGGCGGAGGTGGTGGAGACCACCGGTCCCAACCTGATCAATCGCGACAACATGCAGCGCCGCATCGTGGTCCTGGCCAATACCCAGGGCCGCGACATGGCGGCGGTGGTCAACGACATCCGGGACAGCGTGGAGGGTGTTGTCCTCCCGGCGGGTTATCACATCGTCTATGAAGGGCAGTTTCAGAGTCAGCAGGAGGCTACCCGACTGATCGCTTTTCTCTCTATTCTCTCTATTTCCGGTATTTTTGTGGTACTCTACAGCTATTTTCGCTCGACTGTCTTGTCTCTGGTCATCATGGCCAACATTCCCATGGCTCTGGTGGGCAGCGTGGCCGCATTGTGGCTCTCCGGGGCTCCCTTGTCCGTGGCCAGCCTGGTGGGTTTCATCACCCTGACAGGCATTGCTGCCCGCAACGGTATTCTCAAGGTTTCCCACTATCTGCATCTGGCGATGGCGGAACAGGAGCGCTTCGGTCCGGAGTTGGTGGTGCGGGGCTCCCTGGAGCGTTTGACGCCGGTGTTGATGACGGCCCTGGTGGCCGCCCTGGCGCTGATTCCCCTGATCCTGGATGCCGAGGCGGCGGGCAAGGAGATTCTCCACCCCGTGGCGGTGGTGATCTTCGGCGGATTGATCTCGTCCACGGTGCTGGACACCCTGGTGACCCCGGTGGTCTTCTTGTTGGTGGGCCGGGAACCCACCCGGCGCTGGTTGGAACAAACCTCTTTTTCGAACACGGAGTTGTCATGAAAATACCGTTTATCGCCACCCTCGTTTGTCTGATGTCCAGCGGATGGCTTTATGCGGACGGCGCACTGCATCCGGCCCACGGCGGGCGTATGGTGGAGGTGGGGGGGCACCGTCTGGAGCTGGTGACGCGGGGGGAGCGGGTGGATCTCTATGTGACGGACCACGGCGACCGGGCCGTGGCGCTGGACAAGGCGACCGGCAAGGTGACGCTGTTGGGGGCGGGGGGCAAGGTGGAGATCGGTCTTGCGCCTGCCGGAGGCAATCGGCTTTCCGGAACGGGAGCGCCGGCGGGGGCGGAGCAGTCGGCGGCCGTTATCGGTGTGGACGGGTTGGACAAGCGCATCGCGGCCCGGCTGCCGGCGGGACAAAAGTGATTATTCGATATACGGGGGTTCGGGGGGATTATCCCCCCTCCCGAACCCCCGTATATCGGAGGACAAGTCCCATGGGTTCCCCCTGGACCCCATGGGGTTGGAAGGTCAACAGCGCAAGGACAAGTCCCATGGGTTCCCCCTGGACCCCTTGGGGTTGGAAGGTCAACAGCGAAAGGACAAGTCCCAGGGGTGCCCCCTGGACCCCTTGGGGTTGGAAGGTC
>JADGAQ010000013.1 GCA_015231925.1 Magnetococcales bacterium | reverse complement strand
GGGAATAAAAGAACAAGAGAAAATCAATAACAGAACCTTGGAGGCTCTGCCTCCACAATTCGGCAGGAAAGCCGAATTGGACGCCGCAAAGCGGCGCCCGAAGGGCGAGGGCCATGGATGGCCCGAGTCCAACCTCCGCCGGGGGCGATAATCGCCCCCGGACCCCCGTATTAATGAACGAATGAAACAGAAATGGAATGAGATGGAAGGGGAACGACCAGGGTTACTGGTCCCCCCTATCCCGATTTGGAGTGCGTTTCAGGCCCGATGGGCGGCGACCACCTTCAAGACCTGTTCGCCGTAGTTCTTGAGCTTGCTGGTGCCGACGCCGTGAACCTCGGCCAGTTCCTCCAGGGTGGAGGGCATGGCGGCCATGATTTCCCGCAGGGTGGCGTCGTGAAAGATGACGTAGGGCGGCATGCCCTGCTCTTTGGCCAGTTCCAGGCGCAGGAGGCGCAGCGCTTCCCACAGCGAGGGTGAAGTGGGGGAGAAAGAGGAATCCGTCGCGGGTCGCTGCCGTCTTTTGCGTTCCCGGACGGGGGTTGCCGACGCGGGAGTCGGATCGTGGCGAAAGAAGAGGGGAATCTCGCCCCGCAGCACGGGGCGACTCGATTCGCACAGACGCAGACCACCGAAGCCCTCCACGTCCACCGCCAGATGGCCGCCAGCCACCAGTTGGCGATAGACCGACCGCCATTGCCCCGGACTCAACTCCTTGCCGATGCCGAAGGTGCTGAGTCTCTGATGGCCGAAATTCACCACCCGTTCGGTTTCCTTGCCGGTGAGGACATCGATGAGATGCAGTACTCCGAAGCTCTGCCCGGTGCGAAAGACACAGGAGAGGGCCTTTTGGGCGGCGATCCGGCCGTCCCATGTCTCCACCGGTTGCAGACAGGTATCGCAGTTGCCGCAGGCGACGGGAGCCTCCTCGCCGAAGTAGTTGCGCAACACCCGACGGCGACAGGTCGTGGTTTCGCAATAGGCCAGCAAGGATTCCAGCTTGCTTCGGTCGATGCGCTTGAAACGCTCTTCCGCATCCGAACTTTCGATCAGACGGCGCAACAGGACCACATCTTCCATGCCGTAGGTCAGAAAAGCGTCGGCGGGTTGACCGTCCCGACCCGCCCGGCCCGTCTCCTGATAATAGGCTTCCAGGCTTTTGGGCAGATCCAGATGGGCCACGAAACGGACATCGGGTTTGTCGATGCCCATGCCGAAGGCGATGGTGGCCACCACGATGGTGCCATCCTCGAAGAGAAACCGCTCCTGATTGCGGCGGCGCACCTCGCCATCCAATCCGGCATGATAGGGCAAGGCTTTTCGTCCGTGTTTGACCAGCCATTCGGCGGTCTCTTCCACCTTGACGCGGGTGAGACAATAGACGATTCCGGCGTCGTGGGGATGCTCGGCGTCCAGAAAGGTCTTCAACTGCTGACGCGGATTGTTTTTGAAGGTGACCTGGTAGCGAATGTTGGGTCGATCGAACCCGGCGACGAACATGCGCGCCCCCTGCAGATGCAGGCGCTGCACGATCTCTTCTCGGGTGGGCACATCCGCCGTGGCGGTGAGGGCCAGGCGCGGCACGCCGGGGAAACGCCCGGCCAGCACCGACAAACCCAGATAGTCCGGGCGGAAGTCATGGCCCCACTGGGAGACGCAATGGGCCTCGTCGATGGCGAAGAGTGCCAGCGGGATATCGGAGAGCAGTTCCAGGGAGGAGTCCAGCAGAAGCCTCTCCGGAGCCATGTAGAGCAGATCCAGCTCTCCGGCGCGAGCCTGATTGGCCACCTGCCAGACCTCGCGTCCGTTGAGGCCGGAATGGATGCAGGCGGCGCGAATGCCGTTCTGACGCAACGCCCCGACCTGATCCTGCATCAAGGCGATGAGCGGCGAGACCACCACCCCGACACCCGGTCGCAGCAGGGCGGGAATCTGGAAACAGAGGGACTTGCCCCCGCCGGTGGGCATCAGCACCACGGCATCGCCGCCCGAGGCGACATGGCCGACGACCTCTCTTTGGAAACCTCGGAAATTCTCGTAGCCGAAATGTTGTCGCAACAGGGCCAGGGCCGGGTCGGCGTCCGGGGAAGCAGGGGGCTGTCGGGAAAACGTCATGGAGTGCCTCGCGAAAGAGGTGAACCACCTGCAAGTTCAGCCTGCGGTGGGCTGCCGCTTTCCACAGGCCTGCGGCAGGGGATTCCCTCCTGCTACGACGGCCAGGATAATTCAGCCACTCCGGGAGCGCCATCCCTTTTTCCCCGCTGGCCATCGATGGCAAGATGTTGCGGACCTTCCCTCCGAAAGACAAGGCGGCCGGCATGACTCCCAATCGGATGTTGACTTCCGCCTGCGGTGTGACGGTGCCACCGCTTCTTTATGGCACCGCATGGAAGAAAGAGCGCACCGCGCCATTGGTGGAACAGGCCCTTCTTCTGGGTTTTCGCGGCATCGATACCGCCTGCCAGCCCAAACATTACCACGAAGCCGGGGTGGGGCAGGGGGTAGCCGCCGGATTGCAACGGGGCTTGAGCCGAGCGGAACTCTATCTGCAAACCAAATTCACTCCCCTGAGCGGGCAGGATCCGGCCCGCATTCCGTATGATCCCCGGGCGACGTTGTCCCAACAGGTGGCCCAGTCTTTCCGTCAATCGCTGCTTAATCTGCAAACCGACTATCTGGATTGTCTGCTGCTGCATTCCCCCCTGCCGACGCCTTCCCAAACCCTGGAAGTCTGGCAGGCCATGGAGGAGTTGGTGGGGAACGGGGGGGTGAAGCAACTGGGGATCAGCAACTGTTATGATCCCGCTCTGTTGGCTCAGGTGTACGATAACAGCTCGATAAAACCCGCCGTGTTGCAAAACCGCTTCTATGCGGCAACCCGATATGACCGGGAGATCCGCGCCTATTGCCGGGAACAGGCGATTCTTTATCAGGGTTTCTGGACCTTGACCGCCAATCCCGGCCTTCTGGCCCATGCCACCCTGCACGATCTGGCCAAAACGTATCAACGCAGCCCGGAACAGATCTTCTACCGTTATCTGAGCCAAATCGGCGTCATTCCCCTGATCGGGACAACCTCATCCCTCCACATGCAGGAGGATTTGTCCATCTTCGCCTTTGAACTGACGGCTTCCGAGCGGGACCGGGTGACTTTGTTGCTTTGACGTTGGCAATTATCCCGATTGCCGGGTCAATGAGACGCAACCTTGTGTCCGGCAGCGATTCTCCGGCAAACTGATATCAGGGTTTGGTCCGGCAGCGCAGGAGGAGTGTGGTCGCCTCCTGATTCATTTTGATGCAGCAAAATCGGATCGATTATTATTTCTAATATGATTCCAGGCGGTGGCGGGATGAGCGTAATCGAGGCAAAGTCGAGTTCAGGGGATGCTTCACCCGCACAACCACTTCTCGACGGTCCCGTCGAAATTGCCCCTCGGGTTTGGTGGGTCGGCTCCCTGATGCCCGGAGACCCCTTCCAGTGTCATGTCTACCTGATCGAAGAGGGCGATCAGTCGGTGCTGATCGATCCCGGTTCCGTGCTGCTTTTCGCCGAGGTGCAGCGCAAGATCGAGCGCATCCTTCCGTTCGATAATATTCGTTATTTCATCTGTCAGCATCAGGATCCCGATATCACCGGGGTGCTGCCCCATGTGGACCGCCTGGTGAGTCGCACGGATGCGGTGGTGGTCAGCCATTGGCGCATCAACGCTCTACTGAAACATTATGCCCTGCGCTTGCCCTTGATGTGCATCGAGGCCAATGGGTGGGAACTGCGTCTGGGGGATCGGCTGCTGCGCTTTGTTTTCACACCCTATCTTCACTCCCCAGGGGCTTTTTGCACCTTCGATACCGCCACCGGCACCCTCTTTTCCAGCGATCTTTTCGGGGGGTTTACCGAGAAGGCGCAGCTCTATGCTGCGGACGAGGGTGTTCTGGAGGGAATCCGCTCCTTTCACGAACACTACATGCCCAGCCGGGAGATTCTGCTGCAGGGTTTGTTGAAACTGGAAAAACTGCCACTGCGGCTCATTGCCCCGCAGCATGGCAGTCTGCTGCGATCGGAGATGATCCCGTTCATCTTTTCCCGTCTCAAGGAGTTGGATTGCGGCATATTTCTGATGAGTTATACCAACACGGATGTTAATCGGCTGGTGCAATTGAATAAACTGCTGCGACAGTCCATGGAACAGATGGTGCTCAGTCGCGACTTTTCCGAGGTGGTCAAAGGGCTTTTGGCCTCGGTGACGCCGATCATGCCGGTCTGCAGTCTGGTTTTTTATGGTCTTCTGGATGATCAGGTGGTACGTCTGGGACCCGAAACCCATTATCGTGGCGCGGTGGTCAACGCCCCGGCGGAATACCGTGCCTTTCTCTCCATCGAGGGAGAAGGATGGAAGGGACCGGTAATGCCCGTATTGCTCCTTCCGGTGGCGGAGGACAAAGGGGTTTCGGAACCCGGCCTGGTCAACGAGCTGGTCATTCCGCTCTTTTCACCGGAGCGGCACCGGGTCAACTCGGTGGCGGTGTTGGGGCTCTCCGAAAGGGTGGAGATCGAAGAGGAGACTTTGCATATTTTACAGCAGCTTGGTGTTCCACTGGGGGTGGCGGTGGAGCGGGAGATGATCCTGCACACCATGAACAAGGAACGGGAGCGATTCTACCAGATTTCCACCCGTGACCAATTGACGGGACTCTACACCCGCTTTTACATGCGGGATTCCGTGGCCCGTCTCTGCGATTTACACGATCGGGGCCATCAGGCCGGTTTGGCGGTTGCGGCTTTTGATATCGACCATTTCAAACGCATCAACGATACCTTTGGTCATCCGGAGGGGGATGTAGTGTTGAAACGGGTGGCCGGGGTGTTGCTGGAGAGCGTGCGCAGCGAGGATGTGCCCGTGCGCATGGGGGGGGAGGAGTTCGTGATTTTTCTGATCGGTGATGATCGCCCCGGCATGACGGGTTTGACGGAACGTATTCTGGAAAGGGTTCGGCAACTGAGTTTTACCGGGGTCATGGCCGGAGAACGGGTGACCATCAGTTGCGGCCTCGCCTTCCGCCGGTTGCGCGAATCCCTCGATCAGGTCATGCAGCGGGCCGACATGGCCCTGTACGAGGCCAAACACGGTGGTCGCGACCGGGTTCACGTCGATCGGTAGGAGTGATTCATTTTCGTGACAGGATGGCCGCCACGGCCTGACCAAAGCTGATATCCCCCTCTTTGAACAGGGCATGACCGGCGATGCCGAATCCTCTGGGGGTCTTGAAGCCTCTGGAGTACCGGGCCTTGCGGGCCTCGATCCAGACTCCCGAATCCACGTCCGTCACATACAAGAGGCGCTTGCCATCCAGCAGCTTCTGCTCATCCAGCCACAAGACCATGTCGCCGAAATCATCGAAGAGGTGGTATTTCCCCTGATCATCCCGGGCCTGGGCGGCAAATTTCTTCGCCGAGATGACCTGTTGGCAGCGTTCGCAGGTGTCTTTGTCCCACGCCACATCCCTGGGGCCCGAACCCGATTGACCACATCCGGCCAGAATGGCCAAAGCCGCTGCAACCACCAATCCACGCCAGACAACCGTCATGAGTGTGTACTCCGAAGCAGATGGGTCACGGGGTGTTGGCGGCCCGTATCATGGCTTGATAGGACTCCTCCCCGAAGCGTTTTTGTACCGCGCGCAGGTGAAACCCGACGATTTTGACCAGCAACTGGCTTTCCCGGGAGAAGGAGTAGATTTCGTAGGTGACGGATTGATCCAGGGGGTTCCATTCCACGGAGAGGCGTTCCTCGCCCATGATGGCATGGCCCGGTGTGGTGCCGTAGGCCACCCCGCATCGAGCGATTCCCGTGGCATTCTCCACCGGGTCGTCGAATCGCAGCAAAATGCGACAGGCTTGTACCGTCCAGACGCCCATGACCCGGCTGAGAATGCCGAAAATGGTTCCTTCGTGTTGCGGGGTATCGGCCCAGCAGGGCAGAACCCAGCCCAGTTGGAACATCTCCCAGCGCAACAGCGCCCGTCTGGCCCGATGAAAGGTGTCCATGCCCCGTCCCAGATGGAAGCGGTGATGGATGACCTTGTACTTTTTTTCCAGGGGTCGGGTATCGGGCAGGGGAAAGGTGCGAGAGGCACCGTGTTCGGGATAGGTGAAGGGTAACGTTTCCTGACTCGCCAGGAAGGCACGAATGCGATCCGTACCGGGACGATCGAAGGAGACCAGGGGAAAACTCGGGCTGTCGACTCCCAATCCCTGGGCAAAGGGGGGGAGGAAGCTCGCTCGGGGGTCGCTCTGTCGCGAAAAAGACATGGCCAGGATCCACTCCTGCAATGGGAAAAGGAGAGCCTATCCTGGGATTAGCAGGATAGGGGCCATACGTCAACCCCGGAATTTTTTTGGAGGTCGGTTCGGAGAATATTGACTGCCGTCTCGCCCTGTTGAACCATACTTCGCAGGGAGCAATCGATACCGACGAAGGAGATGGAGTCCGTGATGAAGAGCAGGAGAGGATTGGCCTTATCGGCGTTGGTCTGGGCAGGGATCGCTTTTTCGGGGATGGGTGCCGGGGCCGAATCGGGGGTTGCCGGGCATGAGGGTCATGTTGCTGCGGCGAATGTGGCACCGTCGGTCGAGGTAAACCCTTCGGGCAAGAATATGTGTCGCAAGTCGACCCAACCGGCGCCATTGGTTCAGGAGAGCGGGCGGGAGACTGAGACCGGGGCGATGGCCGGCATGGACCACGGTGCCATGGGGGGCATGATGTCCGGTGATACGGCGAACGAAACCGGCTCCATGACCATGGAGATGTGTCGCGGCAAGAAGGGCGGCAAGTGCTGTAAAAAGATGGGCGGCATGGGTTCCTCCGGGGCGGAAGGCTCTTACCAGGTCTATCTGGGGGGGATCCGGGTGATGGATCTGTCTCAAGAGTCCCTGGCGGAAGTACTGGATATGCTGCGGGAGGAGATTGGGGTTGGGGCGGAACAGGAGACGGTCTGGAGCCACTTCGTGGCGGCCATGCATGCTCAGAATCGGATGGCCCGTGAGGTGTTGACCACCCTGGCGCCTTTGGCGGATATGACGGCATTGGCGGGATTGGAGGCCAATCTGGAGGCGCAGCAACGTTTATTGGAGGCCAAACGCGAGGCCTTGCAGGCCTTTACGGCGGTTTATGCCGTGCTGGGTACGGAGCAGAAGGCCAAGGCGGGGATTTTACTGCCGGTTGCCCGTTGACCGAGGGACAACAAATGCTCCCGTCCGAAAGGGCGGGAGCATTGAGGCGGCTTGAAATCGATACAATCAGCGGCTTTTCCGCTTGAAGGTACTGGTGAGGAACCAGAGATCGACCCGGAGGATCAAAGCCTATCCAAGCCACGATAGTCTCTTGACGGAGGGCCTCTTCCTTCAGGCCATGCTGCGCCTTTGTCGTCCGTACAAAATGGCCAGCAGGGCCATCACGATCAGCATCAATCCCACCAAACCGGGCTCCGGAATGATCGGCACTTGGGCTGACGCCGAATCGGGTGGGGGCTCCAGTTCATTGTTCTTGTATTGTTCGTTGGTCTCCAAAACCACCGCCCCGCTGACCGGGGTCACCAACCGATAACGCACCGACAAGGCCAACGCCTGATTTCGGTTCTCCTCGGTACGCTTTCCGTGGCTCCCCAAGGGATCAACCAAAAGGCGTTTGATCTCATCGACAGCCCACAGCCGAGCCAGATGGGGCGACCCCTGCGGCCCGTCCTGTTGTTGCAGGTCGTCTCCCTCCTTCGGCACCCGCTGGCGTTGGGCGATCCAGTGATCCGCTCCCTTCACCCATGCCTGCCCGACCCGGGCGAGGCTTTCGTCCAGGGTCTCTTGCAAGGGCATGGTCCCCCACAAATGTGCCAAGGAATCATTCTCCAACAGGCGATCAGGTCCTGCCTGTATCGGCAGAGAGAAAACCGGCGTCAACTTATGCAGCCGCTGAACATGTTGGGTGAGTTGTGCTTCGGACACCATGAAATGAACCGGCTGGGGGCCATGTATCCAGAGTATGCGCCCCTGATCCGTGGATTCCATTTCACCCAATGCATGGGCAAGTCCCCTGGCATTATCCTGTCCGCCGACAAAGGACACCTCTGCCAACAGCGCCATCATACGCGCCCGTTGCCGGTCATCCAGGGGGGCCAGAGGGATCGACCGCAGCGTATCTCCGGCCACAACCAGGTGGACCGGCAAGGTGTCGGGGAGTTGTTGCAGAAATCTCCTCAGCGCCTCCACCGCCGTTGCCGCCACCCGACCACCATCCAGGACAATCCCCAAGGCTGTGATGGGCGGTTGATGTACGGATACAACCTGTTGCACGACCACCTGCTCCTTCTCCCCTTCCTGTGCCGCGCCGACGGTGTCCATGCCCCGGATCATGGCGGGCGGGTGGTCCGTGCGCACGGTCATGGAGACGCCGTGGTTCGTCAGAGTCGGATGATCAATCGCCCCCCTCAACCGGTGTTCCCCCGCCACAAAAGAGGGAAGCAGTTGTGGCAACCCACTGGACAAGGGATCCTTGGAGGCCAACCAGATTTCATGGCGGAAATCAGCCGGTATGGAAAAATTCCGTTCCAACACCAATGGAAGCCGCAGTTGACCCTGGTGGCGATCCAGCCAATGTAACGGGGTGGTCATGCCCAGGAGCAAGCGGAGTGTGCCGCCCCCAGGAGGAATCGGAAAAGCCTGGACCATCAACCTGTCCACACCCAGGGAGGTCACCAGCAACGGATCCCGGTTGGCGTGAACGACGCTTTGATAGGCCTGCCGGCTCTTCTTTCTGGAGGCGATCACCGCCTCGCGCGGCTCCCCCTTCACCCAGAGCATGGCGCGTGAGACCACGGCTCCCGGTGGCAAGGCGATCAACATGCGTGCCTCCTCCTGTAGGGGCGCGTCATTCTTGAATTCCACGGTCCACTCGACATATCCCAGGCCGCTGGCCGCCGAGATGGAACCATCAAGTGTCGAGGCGATCATGTTCAAGCCGCGCACCCGACCCGCCACCTGCTCTCCGCCAAGATCCAGTCGGGATTGGAAGTTACCGAACCTGTACAAGTTCTGATAACCGGAAGGGTAGGGGAGTTGATTGAACGGTATGCCTGTCACACGGTAGTAGACGCGCTGCATATCGGTGGGGGAGACCTGAAAACGGTGCCCGGCCAGTGTATTGAGAAGACCGCCGCTTTTGTAGTTCCAGGAGTAGCAGCGGCCCAACAGGAAATCTTCATCACCCATGAAGCGCAACAAGGCCAAACCCCGAGATTGGGTGGTCACCTCTTCCTGCGCCACCCAGTGGGCGCCAATGATAGTGGCGACAACGGGCAGTTCGGCCACGGCCAACAGCATGATTCCCACGAGGGCGCTGAAACTTCCCGTCAACCAAACCCTTCCAGGGGTGAAGGAACACCTGTGGCGAACATATCGCCGATAGATCGAGATGCTTGCAACGAACGCCGACAAGGGGGCCATCGGCAATAACCCGATCCCGAAGAAGATAATGGCCATCACGGCAAACGGGGTCAGCGGCGCAAAAATCAGGGTATAAAGGCCGGCGATGGCCATGGTGGCCATATTGAGGAGAAAAAGCCCGTTCCAGTTCCAGTCGCCTCCTCGGCGAATGGCCAGCCACAGCATGCCATTGACCAGCGGCACCGACGCCACGAGCAACGTGTGCCCGAGCGTCGGCAGGGGGTCGAAGAAAGCTTCCGCGCACCAGCCGTAAAGGAGTTCGATGAGGAATGCGGTCACCGGGATCAACGTGCCGGTGACCAACAACAGGTAGCCTGGATCTTTCGAGGGGGCTTGATTCATGGCGTCGCACCCGGATTAGAAGTGGAATAAGTCTTCATATTGGAGCAATGTAACATTCTCTTCGGTTTATGGCGAGAGCGGTTCAGCAACCGTGTAGGACCACCACGGACCGCTTTCCGGAGACATCAACGCCTGCCAGAACCATTGGGAGATATCCGACCACTGTCCGCCCCGGTCATCCTGCACCCATTCACAGACATGGAATTTGTCCCGTTGGGCGGTGGCAAGGAAACAGTGCAGGTGGTGTATCTTGGAAGTACGCGCGGCGGGAAGCGGGGAGATGTCGTAGCCCAGGGCGCGGAAACAATCGGAGGCGGGGTGCAGTTTGCGGGTTGCCTGGGTGATCCAGCGGATGACAATCTGCCGTCGCCCATCGGTGAACCGGGCCAGACGGCCCGGAAAACCGGTCCCGAAGGCCTGTTCATAATCGGCCAGAGGCAGTTGCCGAAGGGGAAGACCCTGCCACTCCCGGGGCCAGCCGGCAAAGGATTCCTGATATTCTTGCGGGGGTGTTTTCTGGAACGACGACGGCCAGAAGGGGATCAGCCCAGCGGCGAGGCATAATAGCAGAAGACGCCATACGGCGGAATTCATGGCCGGCGCAAGGCCACGATGGCCAGAATCATGGTGATGCCGAGAAACACCACCCACCCCACTCCCTCGTGGACCCAGGGTGGCCAGGGGATTGGGCTGCCTTCGACGTGGAACAGGCTGGCGCCGCGCAGACCATTGCCCAGCAGCACCAAAACCAGGCATAAGCCGGTCATCGCGGCGGTTCGCAACGCCGAGGCACGCTGCCAACCACAAAGGAACCAGGTCACCAGCAACCCCGACCACAACATCCGGACACCACTACACGGGGCATCGAACGGCAGCATGTGCGGCCCCCACACCAGTGACACCCCTTGATGTTGGACGGGCCATCCCTGCAGGTTGAGCAGCAGGGCAGCCACGGCGGCCGAGACCCACCGCATGGGAAATCCCAGATAAAACTGCAAAGAGGGGATCAGCGGCGAGACCAACAGCAGCAACCCCCAGAAAGGCCATGACGGGAGTCGGCCTGCAAGCCCTGTATGCAGGGTGATACCCAGCGCCGCCACAGCGAGGATCATATGGAGCAACGGTGGCAGGAACAGAAAGCCCATGGCGTAGAGCAGCACAGCCCAGGATGCCCACATCAGGGGATCCGTGGCAGGGTGCCGGTCGTCAGGCTCGACACGAAAGAGCGTTGCCGCCGCCGCCAGCAAGGCCATCAAACTCCCCCAGCCTTCCGGGTCGGCCAATAGCCGTCTCGCATACCACAGCCAGACCGGCCAGAAGGCCAGCACCTCCGCCACCAGAATTCCCACCAACAGGCGTCGGGACAGGCGATGGCCGTGTGGATCACTGGAATAATTCACCAAAATACTCATTATTGTTTGGAGTAAATTACAAAACTCTTTAAATCGATTATTTCTTCAATCTTTAACGATCTTTCGGAATGATTACATTCCTAATTTTGCGTGATTAGGTCTGCCCGGTATCAACGTTCGACAATGGACCACAGACGATATCATTTTGGGACAGATTATACCTGTATTGTTTGGCCATCCAGAGAAATTATTCCGTGGTTGGAGGAGGTGCTTGGATGGCATGGCCAACGTGTTTACCTTTGAACGGGGGGTGTGGACATCCACCCTCTTTTCTGTCCGGGTTGTAGTTCGGAAGGCTCATGCAGGCAACGGCATTCCGCTACCGCACCCTCTTGCCCCTTGCCAGGAAGCAAAATCCGGCAACTGTCGACACCAGAACCAAAAAAAGCTCCCGCCGGGAAGGGCGGGAGCTTTTGATGAAGCTCGGTACCGATAAAAAAGCTCCCGCCGGGAAAGACGGGAGCTTTTCATTTCAATCAATTCCGGCCAGAACCGGGTGGGGATTACATCGGGGCAACGTTCTCCGCTTTGGGCCCTTTTTCCCCTTGTGTGACGGTGAACTCAACCCGTTGGCCTTCATTCAACGTGCGAAAGCCGGAACCGGAGATGGCGCTGAAATGGACGAAGACGTCCCCACGACCCTGCTCCCGCTGAATGAATCCGAAACCTTTGCTCTCATTGAACCACTTGACGGTTCCCGTTTCCCGGTCTGCCATGTTACCCGATACTCCATAAGAATTGAAGATGAACCACGGCAGAGCCCTAACACGCCTTGTGAATCGAAGCAAACCTGCCGGCTGGTTGTGTTCTTGTACCACAGTGGGGGGATTCTGTAAACAGAAAAATGGATCGTTCCGGACGATTTTTTTCAGGTTCGATCTTCCCGGTTGGCGGGGGGTTTGGGCAGGCCGGCGGCAATGCGTTCCACCAGTCTGGAGAAGGGCATGCTTTGCAGCCAGACCCGTCCGGTGCCGCGCAAGGTGGCCAGAAAGAGGCCCTCTCCGCCGAAGATCATCGATTTGAGCCCCCCGGCGAGTTGAATATCGAAATCGATTCCGGGGGTGAAAGCGACCAGGCATCCGGTATCGACGAGAAGTGTGCTGTTGTCGAGTCGTTTCTCGACCACGCATCCGCCGGCGTGGATGAAGACCAGACCATCACCCTGAAGTTTCTGCAGGATGAATCCTTCGCCGCCGAAAAAGCCGCTGCCCAGTCGGCGGTTGAAGCCCAGGCTGATGCGGGTACCCAGCGCGGCGGCCAGGAAGGCGTCTTTCTGACAGAGGATTTCACCGCCGATCTCTCCCAGATGGACCGGGATGACCGGACCGGGAGACGGCGCGGCGAAGGCAACCGTTTGACGACCGGGGCCTTCGTTGCTGAAGTGAGTTAAAAAGAGGGACTCTCCCGTCAACATGCGGGAGCCGGCATCCCAGAGTTTGCCGAAAAAACCGCTGGTTGGACGGGAACCGTCACCGAGCCGGGTTTCGAAGCGGATGCCACCATCCATGTAGTTCATGGCGCCGGCTTCGGCGATGACGGTTTCACCCGGATCCAGCACAACTTCCACCAACTGGGTGTCCGTTCCCAAAATGCGATAATCGACTTCATGACACTGCATGGTTATCCGGCTCCTTTTGATGTTTGAAATGAATTCCTCATCCTTGCCGTGTACATGGAAACATTGCACAATGCCACTTATACGTCAAATCACGGAGAGAAACTCCATCTTACGCCCGATTCAAGGACGATGTCGCTAAAGACCCGATTTCTTTCCGCCATAACGGTCGTCCTGCTGCTGGTAATCCTCGGGGATGCCTGGTGGTTCGGTCGAACCAGCGCCAGAGGACTGGTGCAGCAGTTTCGCGATCGGGCGGAACTGATGCTGCAGTTTGCCTCGGCCTCACGGGAGTTCGTCAAGGAGGAATTGCGTCCGGCCATGGATCGTTCCGGGCGGGGTTTTTCCCTGGAGACCCATTCCAGCACCTTCGTCACGGCCCGCATCTTTGACCGGTTCCACCAAATGGCCGAAGGTTATCACCTCCGGCAGCCTTCCCTGAATCCTCTCAATGCCGCCAATCGGGCCACTCCCGAGGAAGAGGCCCTGATTCATCAGTTTCGTCAGGCTTCTTCGAAGAAAGAAATTTCGGGGTTCACGGATAACGGGGACCACTTTTTCCTGGCTCGTCCCGTCAAGGTCGAGGAGGGGTGTCTGCACTGCCACGGAGAAGCCTCCAAGGCTCCTCAGACGGTGGTCGAACGCTACGGAAACAGCCATGGCTTCGGCTGGAAAACGGGGGAGGTGATTGCCGCGATGGTGGTTTCCATCGATGCGCGCCATGTCACCGAGCCGTTGCGCAGCAGCGCCCTGATGGTGGCGGCGGTTTTCGGCCTGCTTTTCATCGCCATCTGGCTGGGCATTCACTTTTTCTTCGAGCGACTGGTCAACCGGCGTCTTCTGGGTTTCGGGGCCACCATGGAACGGGTGGCGGCAAATCCTGATGTGGTGCAGCGCATCAACGACGGGCAAAATGACGAAATCGGCGCCATGGCTATCTCCTTCAACCGGATGTCTTCGGTGCTGGTGGAGTCGCGTCAGGCGCTGCGCCGCCAGTTGGGCGAACTGGAAGAGTCCCATCTGCGCCTGACCCGGGAGATTTCCGAACGCTCCCTGGCGCAACGCCGCGTTCAGATGTTCCTGCGCCAGCAAACCGTGGTCAACGACATTCTGCGCAATGCGGTGAGCCGCCGGCCACTGCAGGATCAGATGGCCGAGGCGCTCGACGCGCTGTTGGCCTTTCCCTGGCTGATGTCACAGCGCAAAGGGGCCATTTTCCTGGCCCGGGCCGATGACATGGGCGTGGTGGGTCTGTGTGTGCAGCGCGGTTTTTCCGCCTCTTTGCGGGAGACCTGTCGCACCATCAAGCCGGGACTCTGCCATTGCGGGATGGCGATCAACACCCGGCAACTGGTCTTTTCCGATCGGGTGGATGAGCGGCATGCCATCCGGCATCCCCATATGCTGCCCCACGGCCACTATTGTGTGCCGATGCTTTCATCCCAGGATCGGCTGGAAGGCCTCCTCACCCTTTACCTGGATGAGGGCCATGTGCGCAATGAAGAAGAGGAGAAGTTCCTCACCTCCGTGGCGGGCGTGCTGGCGGGCGTGGTGGAGAGGCACCGCATGGAAGAGGCCATCGCCACCCAGAACGAAGAGCTGAAGAAGGCTCGTCTCGACCTGATTCATCGCCTTGGCATGGCGGCGGAGTACCGCGATATCGATACCGGCAACCATGTGGTGCGCATGAGCCACTATGCCGCCTGCCTGGCCCGGGAGGCCGGTCTTCCGGAGGTGCAGTGCGAGGTGATGCTCTGTGCCGCGCCGATGCACGATTTGGGCAAGATCGGGGTTCCCGACAGCATCCTGCTCAAACCGGGGCGACTGACGCCCGAGGAGTACGAGGCGATCAAGGAGCATTCGGTTATCGGCTCTTCGATGCTGCAAGGTTTCACCATGGAGCCGATGAAGATGGCCCACATCATCGCCCTGACCCATCACGAACGCTGGGACGGCGCGGGCTATCCCCTGGGACTCTCGGGTGAGGAGATCCCCCTTCCGGGGCGGGTATGCGCCATCGCGGATGTTTTCGATGCTCTGACCTCCGAACGCCCCTACAAGAAGGCCTGGAGCGTGGAGCAGGCGGTGCGGGAGGTGGTAACCAACAGCGGCAAGGCTTTCGATCCCTTCCTGGTGACCTGTTTTCTGCGGGTGTTGCCCCAGATCGTGGAAATACGCGGTCGCTTCGAGGATTGAGAACACCCGTGGAGACAGGGTGGTCGTGGGAACAGTATCTGCTAGGGCGTGTTGACATTTGCCAGATTTTGGTTCCTGGCAAGGCGCAAGACGGTGAGGAAGCGGAGTGTAGCTCGCCTACATGAGCATTCCGAACCGGATTGCAACGCGGCCAGGGACCAAAAGATGGTGAATGTCAACACGCCCTAGTAATTTATCTTATAATTCACCCCGATATCGGCCCCCTTGTCCTGGGAGGTGCGGGTTTCCAGCACCACCCTCGGGGAGAGATCGATCTGGGTCTTGATGGCCGCCGAGTCAGCGGTCATGCCCTGTTCCACGCCGACATAGAGTCCCTCCTTTAGGTATTTGCCCACCTCGACGCCGGGCCCCGAAGCCGCGCCGAAGGAGAGTACATCCAGGCGCAGGGCGTTGCGCACCTGATCCACCATGCCTGGGCCTTCCGTGCCCAATCCCGCCAGTTTCGACGCCGCACGGCCCACGGCCAGCACTTCGCCCGGCCCCAGATTGCCCATGCCCTTGTCGTAAAGCAGCCGGGAGAGGATCTCGTCACGCGGCAGCGAGGGCACCGACGAGACGGCGATCTCCGGGGCGCGACTGGTGCCGCTTATCAGAACCAGGGTCTTGAGGCTCTGGCTCTGGTGGGTGGCCTGCAGGTTCAATTGCGGCGGCTCGGCGCCGTTCAGCACTACCTGGCCTTGTTCCATCTGGAAGGTTTTGCCAAGAACGCCGAGACGGCCCTGGACCAGAGAGAGGGTACCACGCCAGGTCGGCTCCTCCAGGTACCCACCGATATTCACCCGCCCCTGCCATTCGCTCTCCAGATCGGTGGCTCGCACGAAGGCCCGGTTTGGTACATCCACCTGCAGGTCGAGCAGAACCCGACGGGTGGCAACCGGCTCCTGCCGGGGTTTGGGCGAGGCGTCCACCCCGCCTTCCACGATGTGCAACTTCGGAATGCGGGCGGCGGCGGATTCGGCCAGGTGAATCTCCGCCGATCGGCAGGTCAGCCGTCCTTGCAGCAGATGACCGTCCGGGGTGGGCATCAGGGCTGCGGAGCCATCCAGCACCAGGCGCAGGTCGTCCCGTTTGGCCAGGGGCAGACGATGCATGGTCACCTCTCCCTGAAATGGCGGGGGCCAGATATCGCGGGACAGCGGGGCGGCCAACTGCCCGTTCACCTTGCCCCGCTTGCCGTCGGTGGCCTGGAAGGTGGCTTCCAGGCTTCCGGGCCAGGCAAAGGAGCCTTTCAGAATCATCTGGCGCAGCAGGGTGCCCCATTCGAGATTTTCGTAGGTTCCGTCCGCCAGCTCCCAGGATCCCTTCACCAGCGGGGAGTCACCGCTGCCACTCAAAGAGGCTTCCAGGCCCAGGGTGCCCTGTACCTGATGGGTGGGCCAGGGCAGCAGACCCCCGATCTCCTCCAGCGGGCCTTTCCAGGAGAGATGCCCGGAGAGAGGGGCGTGGGGGGAGAGTTGCGGTAACCCGTCCCGGTTGGGGATCAGGGGCAGGGCTACTCGTGCGGAGAGGGGCTGGCCGGGCAGACCCTCCAGAGAGAGCGAGGCATCGAGTCGTTCCGCAGAGAGACGGGCCTCGACCACACCGTGCAAACCGTGCAGCCGGGCCGCAGGTACGCCGATGCCCCGGCTTTCCACCCGCATGCTTCCCCTCGGGGCCAGACGGGGGCCGGAAACGGAGAGTTGCCAGTCGGCGGTCCCGGTCAGTTCCGGATCCGGTTGCCAAAGGGCCAGAAGGGCCAGAGGAAGGTTTTTGCCATGGGCGGTGAGATCGATTTCGCTGGCGGTCAGGGAGGCTTGCAGCTCCAAGGGGGCCTCGTCCAGCAGCAGGTTGGCCTGTCCCGAAACGCTGCCTTTCGGGCTGACATGCAGGGTGGTCTGACGGGTCAGCGTGACCTGATGGGCGGGAGTGGTCAGACGGAGTTGCTCCAGCTGCAGTTGCCAACCGGTGGCTTCCCGGTTGAACCGGCCCTCCAGCCGACCCCGGTCCTTTTGGCGGGTGGTATCGACCTGAAAGGTGGATCCGGTCGCAAGGAGTTGTCCCTTGCCGGTGGCGCGATCCCAGATCAGCGGACCGGCGAATCCCTCCCGGCTTTGCCAGCGCCAGGTTCCGTTGGCAGCACCGAAGGGATCGGTGCTTTCGCCATCCAGGGTGATGGCCTTTGCGGAGAGGTGGCTTCCGGAACGCAGATGTTCCGCGTTGAGGCGCAGACGAGCCACGGTCCGTTTCTCGACGGGTTCGAGGAGAAGAGTGCCTTCCGCTCCCGCCAGGGTGAGTTGCTCCGCCCAAACGAACCGAGGTGCCGAAAAGGCGAGGTTGGCCCGGAGATCACCCTTTTCCGGCAGGGTCAGCCAGCCGGATCCTGTGATGCCGCCGAGGGCCAGGGTAATTTCCCGAAGCTCCAGCCCGTGGGGGGAGAGATCCAGCCGGCTTTGCCAACTCCCCCCCGTCAGACCCGCCGCAGTGAGTTTTTCGCCCCTGAGCCGACCGGTCAGTTGAAAGTCACCTTGCCGGATCAGGAGGTGGGAGTCGGCCCGCAGTTTGCCGCCCACTTCCCCGAGAGCCAGGGACAGATTGTCCACCTCCAGTTGCAGGGGACCGCCCCAGGTTGCGGAGTCGCCCTGAATCGTGCCTTTCAGCCGGGCCCCCTTGCCGAGTATTTCCAGATTGTCGAGATGGAAACGCTGGCCGGACGGAAACTGAAGACGGGCCGTGGCACGAATCTCTTTGCCCAGGAGGGCGTCGATCTCCTTCCGGCCGCTGGACAGGTCCTGCCAATCGGCTCGAAGGGGAAGGGGGGGCAGCTCCGATCCTGCGGTCCAGGGGGGCAGATCGACCTCGACATTCAGTCGTCCGGGTCGGGGAAGGGCGCCCTTCTTCAGATGGACCCCCGAGGCCAGCAAACCTCCCTGAATACGCGCCTGGGGCAGTGGCTCCCCGTCGAGGTGCAGATGCACCGTTTCGGCCAGGGGGGAGATCACCCGGCCCCGGCCCGACAGGTGGGGCTCCGACAGGTTGGCGGAGAGACTCCATTGCAACTCGGCGGCCTCGACCGCACCGTTGCTCCAGGAGGACCAGGGGCCATCTTTCGACAGGTTGCTGGTCAGGGTGCCGGAGAGGGCGTTCGTATCCGACAGAGCGACATCCCCCTGCACCGACCAACCCGACCCCTGCAAGCGGAGGTTGCGCAGCTCCCAGCCTTTTTCCACCGGGGCCAGGGCGAAAAGGCCCGTTACCCCTTCCCGGATCAAGGGGTGGGCCTGATGCGCGATCAGGCGGCCCTGGATCCGGCGGGAGGGCCAGGAGGCTTCGATCTCTCCCTTCAGGGTCAATTGGCCGGGCAGTTCCCCCTGGAATTGGCCCTTCCAGTTGTCCGGGGGGCCCGTTCCCGTCAGGTCGAGAAGCAGAGGACCCCCTTTGGCCAGCAGACCACCCGCCGATTCCCTCAATCGCGCCGAGAGGGTGATCTCCCCGGCGATGCGGCCTTCGAGACGCAAGGAGAGGTCGCTGCCTTCCCGCGCGGTGAGTTCCAGCAGGCCATCGAGAGCGCCGTCGGTTTGCAAGGTGGCCCGACCGGCCAGGGAGAGGGTGGTGGCCCGGCCCGCCACGGCGGCATCGAGGGTGATTGTCGGGGCTTCCAGCCGGGCGATGTCGATGAGGGGCCAGGTCGGCGCACTGCCGGTCGTTTCGGGAAGGCGTTGCAGATGAACCTGGCTGGCGCGAAGGCTGTGCAGTCGTAACCGGCGCTCCTCAATGGCCCGCCAGTCCCACTCCGCGGCGAGGTTGTCCAGACTCAGCCAAACGCCGTTGTCGTCCGAGAGGAGGACCTTTTCGCAGCGCAAGGCCCCGGCAATGCGACCCTGACAGGCGTTGGGCAGGGCGATCCCGATTGTTTTCAACAACGGTTGGCTCAGGTGCAGGAGGGCCTGCAACCCGGATTCCGTGCCCAGCAAAAAGGGTGGTATGGCCAGTATCAGCAGCAGCGGTAAGGCGATTCGGAACAGACGTTTCCAGCGGAGGCGGGGCATCAGAAGGCCTGTCCCAACGAAAAATGCACCTGCCAGGGGGCGTCGATCTCGGAGCGGTGGGTGAAGGGGGCGGCCAGATCGAGTCGCAGGGGGCCGACGGGGGTGAAATAGCGCAGTCCCAGCCCGGCTCCGGTGAGCAGATGGGTGCTGTCGGGCAGGGGATTTTCGAAACTGCGTCCCGTCTCCAGAAAGGGCACGATGCCCAGCAGGGGGGTGGCCCGATAGCGTAACTCCACCCCCGCGCCCAGAAAGGAGCGCCCGCCGGTGGGGTCGAGTTCTTCATCCAGATCCCCGGCCAACTGATAACCGTAGCCGCGCAAGGTGCCGCCGCCACCCATGAAAAAGCGTTTATCCGCCGGAATCCGGACGAGAGGGGCTCCCCCGATGCTGCCGCCGGAAAGGCGCCAGGCGGCGGTCAGATTGTGACGTTGTCCCAGGGGGTGGTAACGGGTGACTTCCCCTTGCCACCGCAGGAATTCGGTGGTACCGCCGTGGTTGCCCAGATAGGGGATGGCCGTCAGGGTGTAGCGATGTCCCGTCAGGGGGTCGAGCCGGTCGTCGGTGGTGTCGTGCCAGAGCTTCAGGGGCAGACCCAGCAGGGTGGAACGGCTGCTTTTATCGTCGAGGCGACCCAGATCCTGCAGAAAGGCGTGTTCGAGGCTGACCCCCAGGCGTCCCTTCCAGCTTCGGGGCAGGTCACTTTCCAGAAAGGCGCTCGTCTCCATGGCGCTTTTTTTGTAGGCTTCCAGATTTTCATGGCCCGCCTTGGCCGTCAGAGTGAGTCGTTTGTCCCGCAGATCGGGTTGCACGAAGGAGAGGGAGAGGCTTTGGGAACGTTGCGCGCCTTCCAGTTCGCCGCGCAGGTTCTGTCCCTCGCCCCGCAGATTGCGATGCTCCCAGAAGAGGCTGGCCCCCAGTCCGAGGGTGCTGGCGTAGCGTACCCCGGTTCCGAAGGTGCGCTGTTCGGCCTCCTCCAGATGCAGATGCAGGGGAATGCGTCCCTGGTCGTCGAGAGTATCGTTCGGTTCCAGATGGGTGGCTCGGAACAGGCCGGTTTCCAGAAGCCGGTGACGGAACTCCTGCAAACGCCGTTCGTCGAAGAGTTCTTCCTCGCGCCACGGCAGCAGATGCCGCACATGGGACTCCTGAACGGTTTGCAGACCGGTGATTTCCAGGTTGCCGAAACGCGCCTTGGGGCCGCTTTCCAGAAAGATGTCGAGACTGACCAGTCGCAGGTCGTGATCGAGCCGGGCCTGATGAGACAACAGCCGGGCCCGGGGAAACCCCGTGCGGCGCAATCCCTCCGGCAGGCGGTTCATGGCCTGGAGGAGGTTGGCGGTCAGGGCGGGTTCTCCGGGCTGCAGGGCCTTTTCCGGAGGCAGTTCGTACCAGGGGGAGTCGCTTTCCGCGTGTCCCTTGTCCAGCCGCCGCACCTCGCCGAGGTGGTAGAGGGGGCCGGGGGTGACCAGAAACACCACTTCCACGGGTTTGGCATCCCGGTTCATCAGCCGTTCCACGGTGGCAGCGTGGAAGCCGTGGGCCTGCAGGATGGAAAGAAGCGTCTCCTGATCCTTTTCGGCGCGGCGCTGGATACCCGCCAGGGAGGCGGGCGGGCGGGCGGCCAGGGTGCGCAGCAGCGAGGCTTCGTCCATGGCGGTGAGCATCTCCCGGTCGTCGACCCCGCGTATTTCGAAGCTGTAGGCAGCTTTGGGCTCCTCGACCCCTTCCGGCGTCGAGCCATCCTCCTCTTCGGCCAGAGCGGAGAGGAACGGCGGCAGAAAAAGCATCAGGGCCGACAAAAGGACCCTGGCGGGAAAAGGCATCATGGAGGAGACTCTGCAACGTTGCCGGTCAACACACCTGTCAAAGATACGTACCTTGAGCGGAAGTGTCCAAGCGTTGCAAGGGCCCTTCCGGGGAGAAGCCCATGAAATCGTATGCCCATCGCTGGTTGTCGGGTGAAAAGGTTCCCTGGCGGCCCGGAAAAGTGGTCTGCGTGGGACGCAACTACGTGGCCCACATCCGGGAGTTGGACAATGCCGTGCCGGAGGAGCCGGTGCTGTTTTTGAAACCCTCCTGCGCCATGGTCTCCCTGAAAAGGCCGCTTGTCTGGCCGCCGGGGCAGGGGGCCTGTCACCACGAGGTGGAACTGGCCCTGCTGATCGGCAGGAAACTGTGTCGCGCCACCGCCGCCTCCGCTCTGAAGGCGGTGGCCGGTTACGGGGTGGGGCTGGACCTGACCTTGCGGGAGAGACAGGATCGGCTGAAAAAGGCCGCGCTGCCCTGGGAAACCGCCAAGGCCTTCGATGCTTCCGCCCCGTTGACCCCCTTTGTGCCGGCCTCCCGGATTGACGATCCCCTTGCCCTGCGCTTCGGCCTCGCAGTGAACGGCGACCGTCGTCAAGAGGGTCATCCCGGCCTGATGCTGACCCCCATGGGGGAGTTGTTGGCCTTCGCCTCCCGGTATTTCACCCTGTTGCCGGGAGATGTCTTCCTGACCGGCACCCCTGCCGGTGTCGCCGCCCTGGCTCCCGGAGACCGGCTCGAACTCTGGCTCGATGGAGGAGCCGACCCCCCTTGGCGTTATACGGGAGAGGTCGGCAGTGCCGACCAATCGCCACCATAGGGCCCGTTTTAAGGAAGTTGCAAGATTTGCAAATTTCTCTTTCATTTTTTGCGGTTTTGACATAAGGTTCCAAAAAAGAGGGTTGGTCCGGACGGTGGCACGGGATCGTCACCGATTGGGCGACAACACGTTGAGGGGGTGGCATGGGCAAGACCAACTGCTGGGAATTCATGCATTGTGGTCGTGAACCGGGTGGGGCCAAAGTCCGTGAGTCGGGTATTTGTCCCGCAGCCGCCTATCGTCAATCCGACGGGTTCAACGGCGGACGCAATGGGGGACGTGCCTGCCTCTTCATCAAGGGGACTTTCTGCGGGACTTCGGCCAAGTCGGGCAGTAAGGAAGGGTGTCCGGATTGCCCCTTCTACCGCAAGGAACTGGCCAAAGACGGCATCGATTTCATGTCTTTCATGCGCTTCGTGATGGGAAGTTCAGGCAAGGGGATTGGTGTGCAGAGCGGCGGCAAATCCGATTTTTCCCTCTACGATACCCGCGAGACTTATCCCTGGGATAACGCGGTACACCACTGACGGGGCGCTCCGCAGAACCCAACCGCACGCTTCGTGGCGAGGCCCTTTCACTGACGGGGAAGGGCACGTCGCGGGGATGAACCGGAATCTATCTGCTGCACGTAACGCGAGTGGGGAATTCCTGGGGGAGGGACGGAACCTGACCCGCCATGGCGCAAAGGGCGTTGCGAGGCGGAGGCGCAGGTTTTTTTCGGGGGTGGTGAGGGGGTGGACCGGGTTCCTTTCTCGAGGGCGACGAATCCAGGAACCCGACCCCGTGGCGTTGAAAATAGATATAACGGGATTGTCACTATTTTGCAACGCCAAAATTTTTGCAGCGCGATATTTTTTTGCACAAGTCGATGTGGTTCATGAACCTCGGGAAAAGGCTTGACTCCCGAGCGCTCCGGAGCCATGAATAAGCCATCCTGAGCGGAGCGGCGCGGACAATTTATTCTTCTTGAGGCATTTTTATGGGGCAGGATTGGTTGGCCGGGGGGGCGGCTGACTTGCTGGTGACGATGACGGGCCGCAAGGACCGTCTGGAACTCGTTGCCGCACTGGTTGCCGGACTCAACAAACTGACCGGCTCCCGAAGGAGCCAGTTCTTCGACATTCGCGAAGAGTTCGTGCCGGATGCCCTGGAAAAGCGTCGTCGCATGGTTCTGGTCTCCCCGCTGGATCCGGAAGGATGTGAACTGTTTCCGGAGCGGTTGGAAGGGGTGGCTGAAATTCTGGCTCAGCCCGAAGCCCTTCAGGTGGAGTTCATGGCCTGTGCGGGTCAGGAACGGGTGATCCGGATCTTGTACGATCGGGGCCGGAACAGTTGCGTTCTGATCCAGGATTTTCTTCCGGGGGAGCTGAATGACGCGGCGCGCGACATGGGCTCCCTTCTTTGGGGCATGTTTCAGAATCTGCAGAGCCTGTTGCGGGACAAGGATCAGGATCCCCTCACCGGTCTGCTCAACCGCCGCTCCTTCGACGAAACCATCGCGCTGGTATTGGACACCCTGCATCACCGTCCCCGGGACAATCGCACTCCCGGCAGTGGCGCCGCCCTCGCCGTCTTCGACATCGACCACTTCAAACGCATCAATGATTCCTTCGGACACACCATCGGCGACGAGGTGCTGATTCTCTTTGCCCGCTGCATGGAAAACATGTTTCGCCACACGGACCGCCTCTATCGTTTCGGAGGGGAAGAATTTCTGGCCATTTTGACGGAGGTGGACCTGGCCAAGGCGGCCTTCGCACTGGAACGTTTCCGCCAGGTGGTGGCCCGGAACCGGTTTCCCAAGGCGGAACATGTCACCGTCAGCATCGGCTTCGTCATGGTCAACCAGAGCGATCTGCCCTCCGCCCTCATCGAAAAAGCCGATCAGGCCCTCTATTTTGCCAAGGAGCATGGTCGCAATCAGGTTCAATCCTTCGACCATCTGGTAGCTTCCGGGGATCTCCGTCAGGTGGATCATACGGCCAACGACGTGGAATTGTGGGCATGAGACCCTCTCTGTTGGCGCGGTTGACGGGGGTTTTCCTCCTGGGCAAGGCGCTCTGCGGCTGGAGCGCCACCCCGCCGGCGCTGTTGCCGCCGGCGGAGGAGACCCTGGGGGAGATGCGCCGGTTGGTATCCTCCATGCGCACCTCCTCTCTGGGGCCGTTCGACGGGGTCTACTGGTTTTGCCGGGACGGCGCGGTCCTGGCCCCCTCGGAGGGTAACTGTCGCAACCACGGCGGCGGCTGGCAGCACGGCCGTCATTCCGCCGCTCGGCAGTGGCTGGCCGAGCGGGGGGTTTGGGTGGGTACCCTTTTCGCCGCCTGGGAAGAGGGGGGTTCGGAGGCGAGCCGGCGGCAGAGACTGCGTCAGATTCCCCTGGAACGTTATCTGATGCAGCTCGACGGGGGTTGGGTGATGCGCGGGGCTTTGAGCCACGCCGGGCTGGTGCAGATCGAAGACGAGATTCGCGAGGGTGAGGCCCTGCTGCTGGGCTTGTTCGAAGACGGTCCCTGGGTGGAGAGGGAGTTGTTGCTGGCGCGGGAGCTGCTTCGCGCCGTGCCTCACGGAGGCGGGGAAGGGGATGCCACCCGCCGCTTGAGGCAGATGGCGCGGCAGTTGGGAGAAATTCACCCCTCCTTCAATGAATTGCGCATTCGGATTCACGGCCAGCCGGCAACGGGGGTGACGGACGAGGTGCGGCAATGGCTGGAGCGGGAACCGGGCCTGACGACGGAAGAGCGTCGTCTGGGGGAGGAGATTCGGACAGCGCTGGAGCGCTATTACGGCCCGGAAGGCCGCCTGCAACGTCTGGAGAAGTTGTCCGCCTCCCTGGGGGAGGAGGTGACGGCGTATGTAAAGGGGATATTTGGCGCAGCCTCTCTGCCGCAGGCCATCGAAAGACTGACCGGATTGATGGAGGCCATTCGGCACACGCTGCCCGTGGCTCGTGACGCCCTGCACCGCCTGCAGCTCCTTCTGGCCCTTCAAGAGGTGGAAGGGGAGCTTCGTCTGAGCGCGTTGGCTCTCGGTGAACCGAAAACGGTGGCCGAGGGAGTGGCCTGGATGGGGCTGTTGATTCGTGCCGCCTGGGCCGGGGGATGGCTTTCGGAGGGGGAGAAGGCGGCCCTTCTGACCGCTCTGGCCCAGGTGGAGCAGGGTCAGGGCGGGCGCGAGGCGGCGCACACCCTGCGTCGTCTGGTGGGTTGGATGGAAGGTGGCATCCGCCACACCTTTGCCGAGGCGCTGGTGACCTACGAATCTCTGGACGCGCGGGCCGGTCGTTTTGTGGATGAACAGATTCGGGGTTCCGTGGTTCTGCCGTTGGCGGCCTGGGCGGCGGTTTTGGAACAGGGTCTGACTCCGGGAGCCGACGCCCTGTTGTGCGGACATCCGGTTCAGGGTCTTCGGGGCGGCAGTCCGGGTCGGGCCCAGGGGGTTTTGCGTTCGGACGGGAACGGCGGCGGGGAGGAGAACGGCAAGGGGCTGATTCGGGTGCTGCCTCCGGGGCGGGAGGAGGCTCCCCCGGCGGAAGGTCTGCTTTCGGTGGGTGAGGGCAATCCCGTCTCCCATCTGCAGATACTGGCGCGGAATCGGCGTATTCCCTTTGCCGAGGTGACACCGGAGGTCTGGCGGGCCCTGGGTCGTCTGAACGGTTTGCCCATGGAATTGAGCGTTTCCTCAGACGGAAGGGTCTCCCTCGATCGGGCCAAGGCTAAAGAGACGGTTGTCCTGGCGCCGGTAACGGTTCCTCCGGTCGATGCCTCCCAGAGCCGGCCTTTGGGGTTGAAGACCCTGCATGCCGGGCTTGCCGGACGTGTGGTGGGGGGCAAGGCGGCGGGTGTCGGGGAGTTGGCCCGGCGTTATCCCGGTTCCGTGGCGCGGGCCGTGGCTTTTCCCTTCGGGTTTTTTCTGCGTCTGGCCCATCCGGCCTTGCAGGAGGCCTGGGAAGCCGCACGGCAGGGCATGCGGCAGGTCAAGGCCGGAAACCTTCCGGAGGCGGAACTCTCCGGGATGCTGCAGCGCCTGCGTCAGGAGATTGCGGCGATGGCGCAGCGTCCCGAGGTGCGTGGGGAGGTGGAGGGGGCCATCCGCGCCGAGTTCAACTGGGTGGAGGGGCTGGGTCTCTTCGTGCGATCCGACTCCAACGCCGAGGATCTGCCGGGTTATTCCGGAGCGGGTTTGAACGAGACGGTGCCCAACGTGGTGGGGCTGGAGGCGCAGTTGACGGCCATGGGTCGCGTCTGGGCCTCGGTCTTTTCGGATCGGGCCGTGGGTTGGCGTCTGCGGGGTCTGGCCAATCCGTGGGATGTGGTGCCGGGGGTGCTGCTGATGGAGACCATTCCCTCGGAAAAATCGGGGGTGTTGGTGACCACCGATCTGACGGGCGGTTCCGGGGGAGTGACCGTGGCCACGGCCTGGGGAATCGGCGGCGCCGTGGACAACAGCGCCGCCGAAACACTGCTGTTGCGCTTCGATGGGGGGACCGGCCTGATCGGCGAGGCCAAGGCGCCCTGGCAGCGTCTGGCCAGCGACCTGGGCGGGTTGGAGTGGCGTCCTGCGCCCAAGGGGCGGGTTCTGGCGGAGGAGGAGCGGCAGTCCCTTCGCAGTCTGGCGCAGCGGGTGATGCGGGAGCATCCCGAGGGGGCCTGGAATGTGGAGTTCGCCTTCGCCCGGAATCGTTTGTGGCTGTTGCAGATTCGCCCTTTCAGTCAGCCGCCGGCCCTGGCGGAATTGGATCGTTTGCCGGGTTCGGAGCGGCGTCTCGCACCGGGGGATGAGTGGCCGGTCCGGGTGACGGTTTCCGGGGATGGCTTGGCCGAGGCGGTTTCCGCCTGCCTGCCGTGAAGGCGGGTCGGATAATCCTTCTGTTGCTGCTGCCCGGCCTGGCTCAGGGCTATCCGCTGGATGATGAAATCATGGGTATCCGGCGACTGCCGGGATTTCGACCGGGGAGTTCCTATTCCGTCGAGGCGTTGCTGATGCCGCCGGGGGCCTTGCGGGGTCGGGAGTCCATCGTTCTGCACCTGACGGAGGAACAGGCCCGTTCGGGTGAGCTGGGGAGGCGGGACGAGGCCTTGTCGGGGGTGTTGAAGCGGGTTCTGGGGGCTAACGGTGATTGCTCCGCCGTGCTGCTCGACTACACCCGGGGCCGGGAGCGGCAGTGGGCCGGGGTGGCGGAGGAGCAACCCGGCGCGCCCGCCAGTGTGGGCAAACTGCTGGTGGTGCTGTCGCTGTTTCACGAACTGGCCCGGGTCCGACCGGAGGTGGCCAAGCGGGTGGAGCTGTTGCGCGGTCGTCTGGTGGCGGGGGGGGAGTGGTTGCGGGGCGATGATCACACGATTCCGCTCTATCAGGCGGCGGAAGATCGGGTGATCTGGAGGCAGGCTGAGGAGACGGAGCGTTTCAGTCTCATGGAGTGGCTTGACCACCTGTTCACCGCTTCCAGCAACGCTGCGGCCAATGTGGTTTGGAAGGAGGCCCTGCTGATGCGCCGTTTCGGCGAGGCCTATCCGCCTGATGAGGCGAGCGAGGCGGCCTTTTTCCGGCAGAGTGGTCTTTGGGAAGAGGTGCGGCGGGGTCTTTCCGAGGCCATGGCAGCAGCAGAGCTGTCGTCGGAGGCCTTTCGAGTGGGAAATTTCTGGACCCGTCGGGCTCGGGAGAGGGTGCCGGGAGGTGGCGGATCGACGGCCACGGCCCGGGAGCTGGCGCGATTTCTGCTGCGCCTGGAGCAGGGGCGGCTGGTGGATGAGTGGTCTTCGCTGGAGATGAAGCGGCTGCTCTATTTCACCGGCAGGCGTCATCGCTTCGCGGCGGGGGAGAGCCTCGCCGGCTCGGCCCTCTATTACAAGGGCGGTTCATTGCCCGGCCCACGGGAGACGGTGATGAACGCCGTCTCCCTGGTGGAGTCCCCGGCTCGATCCGGTTCGGGGCAGCGGCGCTATCTGGTGACGTTGCTGTGCCGTTTGCCGACCGGCGAGGCCGAGTCGACGCTGCAACGTCTGGGGGATGCCCTGGGGCGGGAGATGGCGTGGCCATGAGAATATTGAGCGGCCAATAAAAAAGCGGCCAGCCCGAGGGCTGACCGCCTTTTGTATCTCTCGCATCAAAAACTGGTCGGGGTGAGAGGATTTGAACCTCCGACCACTAGCACCCCATGCTAGTGCGCTACCAGGCTGCGCCACACCCCGTCGACCAATCCGGCGATGATATGCGGGGATGGGGAGGGTGTCAAGGATATTAGGCAGCGGCGCTGATCAAATTGACCAGATCGCTGTAGATGCGCTTTACGATGCGATCGAGCAGAGCGAACTCGGCATCGGTGAGTTTTTCCAGCCGGGTCAGATTCTCCAACTGGGTCAGCTCCGTATCGGTGTACCGGGAGAGAACGGTGCGGTACTCTTCTTCGGGGCGATCGAGGTTGTGAATCTTTTGCAGGGTGTCCAACAGTCCATGTCTGCTCATTTGCTTCTCCCTATGGTCTTTTCCGCATCCTGCGGGCTTGCTGAAATGTCCTTGTTCGTGCCAAATTGGTTTTTAGACACTGATAACGACCCGTATGGGGTCAGGTTCCGCTTTTGCGGAGGGTGGCGGCCAGGAGTTCGTCCTCGAACATCGGCATCTGGTAGAATCGGGGGGCGCGTCCGGCCTGATTGTTTTCGGCCAGACGGGCGGGCAGGCGAGGGGAGGCCTCTTCCGCCGCATTGCGACGCGACCCGGTGACCCACTCCATCAACTCCATCTGGGAGCGCAATACCAGGGTCTTGTGCGTGCCCACGGAGTGGTTTGCCATAACCGGGGTTGCTGTATTGATGGTGGTCATCGTCGCGTACTCCTTACTGTAGGTTTCTTAACGGTGCCTCAGCGGGTACCGCTTTTGAAACAGGTCTCTTCGTTAAATGGAGTAGCAACTTGTGTGCCGAATTATGGAAAAGGCTGTACTGACCGCACTACGGGTGTCGCCGGAGTCGAGTAGCGTCGAGCTGGCGTCGAAACCGTGACACAATGACGCCGGGTTGACACTCCGGTGGTGGGGAGGTTATTGGTGGGAGGGGGGAGGAAATCGGTCCGGACCTGCCGGTGGTTCTTCTCTTGAGTGCGGTTCCGTCATATCATGCCAATCCGGGGTGGTCATCTTTCGGGAGGGATCCTGTCCGCCGTGTTCAAAAACAACGACCGCGAACGCAATATATTTCGCTCGGAAGGCAGTCGCCGCAGCAGTCCGTCCACATTCCGCCTGGGCAGCGCCCGCATGCGGGAGGGTGGACGGGGCATGGCCAACCGTCCCGTCTTCAGACGTCACCGGGGTCAGCGGTGGCTGGTTCCCGTGTTGTTGATCATCGTGGTTCTGGGCTGGCTCTATCCCGAGTGGTGGCAAGGCGCCCCCCGGGAGACCCCGGCCCCGGTCGGGGAGACCCCCTCCGCGCCGCCACCGAGTCTCAAAGGCGAGTTTCCCGCCAAAGCCGCTTCCGCCGCCAAGGAGGCCAAGACGCCGCCTTCACGGGAAGTCGTGCCGGCCCAGGCCCCGCCGGTGGCCGGCAAGGATTCGCCTCCCATCAAGGAGGTGTTGCTGGCCAAGGAGTCCGTCTCCCTGAAGGAGGGGTCGCCGGCCAGGGAGGGATCCCCCGGAAAGCCGAATCTGCCGCCCGGAACCCATGCCGGTCCCCGCGCCGAAGACTACTCCGTGCCGGTTGCGGCCCCCGGTCAAAGCCCGGCTCCGGAAGCGCCCGTCACTTCCGCGACCACCCCGCCGGCCACGAACCTCGCAGCCCCTTCCGTTGCAATGAACTCGCCAATTTCTCCGCCTGCCGCCGAAACAGTGGTCGAGGCCAGGCCTCCCGCAGGCCTCAAGGCGGCTGCCGTCGAAAACCGGAACGAGGCTCCGGGCAAAGTCCGTCGGGGACGCTGCCAGCTCGACGATGGCGAAGGGGGTGTTTTCCCGCGCATGGAGCGGGTTCCCGCCGGATCCTACACCTTGAAGGAAGGCAAGGAAGCCCCTTCCGCAACCTCCCGCCTCAAAGCCCGGGGATTGGTCAAGACGCGGGTGGAAAAGCCCTTCTTCGTGCAGCGCGAAGAGGTCAGTCACGCCCAGTTCGGACGTTTCCTGGCCTGGGTGGGCGGACTGCGCGGCGCGGACAAGGAGCGTGTCGCGGCCCGTCTCGGTATGTCGGTTCCCACGGACGGGGGCAAAGGACGACAAGCCGGTTCGGGAGAGGTGGGGGCGGTCAAACGGCTCTCCCAGGAAGGCACCATGGAATATGTGGACTGGTTGCGCAAGCAGTCGGGCTGCGATTTCCGCCTGCAAAGCCGGGAAGAGTGGACCGGGGCGCTGCTCTATCTGCAAAATCGGGTTTACGAAGGGGCCGGACGCGAGAGCCAGCGGTTGCTGGAAAACCTGCTTTCGGGGGAGAGGGAATGGACCCGTTCCACCTGCTCGGCGGGCTTTCTGCTGGTGGGTGGATTGGATGATCTGGAACCGGGAGAGCGATTCGAGCCGCCCTGCATGCTGGCCATGATCGCCATGGGGGAGTTCCGGGTCGTATTGCATGACGATGCCGCCGGGGCGTTGGGGGATAATTAGTCCCCGGCAGGCTTGAAAAGAGGGGGGTGCCGAGGTGTCACGATCAGGACGAATGCCACATCTTTTTCGGATTCGGAAGGGGGCTGGGCCGCTTCATGCGGTGGCGGCGATGTTCCTCTTCCTCGGGTTGATCACTTCCACCCCGGTGAGCGGCGCTCCCGGTGAGCAGCAGGTGGGCCATTGCGCCGCCTACGACTTCGCACCGTTTTATCACGAGGGCAAATTGCGCTGGGCCGGGGTGGTGCGGGTGCTGCGCGACAAAACCCCCCTCTATGCCTCCTCCCGCGAGACCAAAGTCCAACAGAACCTCACCTTCAACCAGCAGGCGGAAGTTCTTCAGGAGGAAGGCCCCCGGCTGGAGGTGCGCGTCTTTCGCGCCCAGGGACAGGAAGCGGCCACGGGGTGGGTGGAGAAACGTCACCTGCTCTGTCGCAACCTGCCTCTGAAAGCCTCTTCGGGGCTGGAAATGAAATTCTTCATCCGCACCGGCACCGCGCCGCGCGCCGAGGGGGAGCCCGAGCCCACGGTGAAAGTCTTTCAGGATCCTGAACTCTCCGAATGCGTCGGTGGCAAGGAGAAGTGTCGCGAGGGGGCCTCCCGCTTCCACATGTATTTTGTCTTCGATGTCCAGGACAAGGCCATGCTCATCGCCGACCGCTTCCGCCTGGAAGAGGACGATATCCTCCTGGGCTGGGTCAACCGCAACGACGGCTTTTTGTGGAACAACGCCTTCGGCATCCGACCCCGTGAAGATCTGAAATCCCCGGACGGCAAGGGCCGGGGCACCGTCTGCTCCTACGAGCGGCTGGAGGATGCGGTCAGCCGCAATGCCAAAGCCTGCCATCCCGTGGAAGGGGGACCGGATTGGTTCAAATCCTCCATGCGTGTTCCCGTTCTGGAGATGGTGGACGAAAAGGGGGCCCAGGTGGCTCCCGAGGATTTCGCCACGGGGCCCGCAGCGCGTCGATTCTACAAAGTGGCCCTGGCGCGACCGGGTCTGGTGGGGCGTCCGGTGGGTGACGGCAAATTCGCCGTTTCGGCGGGACTGGTGCGGGGAGCTTCCAGCGAATCGACCAAATCCCTCTCCTCCAAAAAGAACGTCGACATCTTCTTTCTGCTGGACGGAACCGCCAGCATGGGCGCGGTCATCGACGCGGTGCGGGGTACCGACAAGAAGAAGGGCGTCATCCAGGAGATCGTGCAAACACTGCGCGGCACCCAGGGTTTCAAGGACAATCAGTTCCGCTTCGGTTTCCGGGTCTACCGCGACCCCTATGCCGACAAGATGGTCAGCGGCTCCAAGGAAGGCATCGGGGAAGGCCTGCCGTTGGGCAGCAATTGCCAGGTCAACGCCAAGGAGCAGGAGGAGAACTTCAAGGCCTTCGATTCCGCCATCGCCAAGGTGCAGGTCAGCTCGGAAACTGCCGACGACGACTACGAGGAGAACGTCTACGGTGGACTCGGCAAAGTGCTGAAAGAGGATATCGGCGCCTGCCCCGACCATTTGAAGGTACTCTTCGTCATCGGCGATGCCGGGTACAAGGATGCCATCGACAACGGTTTCGTGCATAACCGGCCCAGCCGCTCCTCCAAGTACCACGATGCCGTCTCCCGTGAACTCCTGGTGCAACTGCTGCGCGGCAGCAACCAGCCCGGCGTCAAGACCAACAGCATCGTGCCCTTCTTCATTCAGACACCGTTCCGGCCCGAGACCACCAAACATCCCGGCGCCTACAAACAGGCCTACGATCGCTTCGAAAGCCAGTCCCGCAGCCTGTTGACCGACTCTCTGCCCGCCGATGGCAAGTCGGCGGACCACTTCCTGCGCATGGAAGAGGAGAAGCTGACCAGCCGCATTCTGGGTACGGTGGAACGCTTCGGCGGCAGCGCCCTGATCGATGAGATCATCCTCGACATCCGGGGAGGGGCGGCTCTCTCCTCGGTCATCGAGCGGCTGCGCCGGGAGCGCAGCGACATCCCCGGCGTCTACTGGCACATCCTCAAACAGGGGGCTTGCGGCGAACTGGGCAGCCAGTGCGAGGGACGGGTCTACGACACCACGCTGATGGGGTACGTCGAATCCACCCCCGATATCGTGGAAGAGCTGTGGGTGGCCTCATCGGCCCTGTCGTCGTGGATTCGCATCCTGCGGGGCTTCGAAGGCTATTTCGAACTGCCGGAACCGCAACTGCGCCGGGCTCTGATCAGCGCCATGATTCTGGGCTTGCAGCAGGAGATCCGTCGTCCGCCCATCGATGTCTCCGGGGAGACTCCCGCCGAGTACGCCCAGCGTCGGGGTGGTCTGCCGGTGCGTCATCACAGCCCGCTGTTGAGCTATCACGTCGCCTCGCTTTCCGCCGAACAGACGGTGCGCGACGACAAGGGCAACATGTCCGTGGCCGGTGCCGACGGCAAGGTCGTCCTGGACAAACGGGGCAAGCCGGTTCCGGCGGTTCCGGTCTGCGAGTTGCGCCGTCTGGCGCTGTGGGCCATCAAGTCCCGGCAGATGCTGGAGATCGTGGAGCGGGACTTCAACCGGCCCGTCTTCTCCACGGAAAAGCATCAGGATCACCGCTGCCCCGACGCGACCGAAAACGGGCGCAATCTCAGTCGGGTGGTGGGCAACATCGAGGCTCAGCCCCTGGGGCCGAGCAAGGAGTTCCGCTTCGGGCACACCTTCGGTGGGGCACGGGGCTACTGGGTTCCCCAGGACTATCTGCCCTGACGGGGCGCACGGGAGGCAGGGATCGCATATGAGCTGGGGAGTGGAAGTGGAACCCACCCTGGTGGGATGGGGCAAGAGCTTCAATCTGGAGGTGGGCTCCCTGCACATGGACGCCCGCACCATCTCGCAGCGCCTGCCGGTGCTGGGACGCAGCGGCAGTGGCAAAAGTACCTTGCTCTATCTGCTCACCTTCCTGAAGATGCCCTTTCAGGGGCGGGTGCGCTGGGTCTTTCCCGACGGCAAACGGGCCGCCTGGGATCATCGGGGTTTGGACAAACGGGTCTCGACCCTCTCCCTGGCGCAGATTCGGCGGCGTTACTTCGGCTTCGCCTATCAGCGCAGCACCCTGACGCCCTATCTCTCGGTGCGGGAGAACCTGCTCTATCCCTTGCAACTGCGTAAAGGCTGGGGGCGCAAGGAGATGGAGGAACGGGTGCGGGAGTCGGTACGGCGGGTGCTGCTGTGCGGCAGCGAGGCGGAAGAGGTTGGCGAGGAGGAGGTGGACGAGCTGATGGCCCGTTATCCCTGCGAGCTGTCCGGGGGCCAACTGCAACGGGTGGCCCTGACCCAGGCCATGATTCACGATCCCTATGTGCTTTTCGCCGACGAGCCCACCGGCAGTCTGGATACCGCCACTCGCAAAGAGGTCATGGCGGTGGTGGATAAATGGCTGGAGACGGGGGATCGCCTCTTCATCTGGGTGACGCATCACCTTTCCGATGCCCTGGATCCCCGGGTGACCCACCGTTTGTTGGTTTCCAGCGGGCGCTGCCAGTTGCAGCGTACCCAAAACGAAGAGAGTTGAGCCGGCGGTTTGGGTGTTTCACCCCCCGGATACGGTTTTTGTGTACTGGATGGCATGGACGATTCTGTAGAGGGGTGACCGATGCCGGTGTGGATTCGCCTGGGAGTGATTGCCTTCCGTCGCACCTTTCGGTGCGGCAAGTTCGGTTGTGAAGGCGGGGCGCGGGATTTTGCCTGGTTGACCCTGTTGATGGCGCTGGTCTTCAGCCTGGCGCTGTTGCTGGTGGGCGGACGCAAGGGGTTTCTGGAAGGGTTGGGCAATGCCCTGCTGGGGGCCATTCCGCCCCATGGGGTGCCGGTATGGGTGACCTCCCACTGGGAGAATCACGAAGGCATAGACATGCGCATCATGGCCCAGTTGCGCGCTCTCAAGGGGGCGGACGGCCAGGCGACGCCGGGCCTCGGCGTACATCCTTATCGTCGCTTGGGACAGGGCGGGCCGCGCATCGATCTGCCCGACTCCGCCATTTGGAAATCGGATCCCGATTTTGTCGGTTGGGGGGTCTATCCCGATCACCCCTTGTGGAAGATGTCCCAGCCCCCCCGGCGCAACGAGTTGGGCGAGAGCTGGCTGGGGTTGCCGCTGGAGGTGGTGCTCAACGCCAATCTCTTCCGGCGGCAGTTCGACGTGGAGGCCTATCGTCAGGCGGTGGAGCCCATGGTGCGGGAGACCGGACGCGGCGGCTGGCGGGGCGCTTCCACGGGAGAAGCCTTCATTCGGGAGGTGAACACCCTCTGGTTGAAGGTCTCCGTGGCGCAGGAAGAGCGATTGCTGCCCTTCTCCGTGCGTTGGGCGAGCAACATTCCCGCCATGGAGGCGGTGGCCTATCTCTTTCCGCTGCAAACCTACAACGCCCTGTTGGCAGCCTATCATCTGCCCGATTTGAAGTTCGATCCCCTCCATTCCGGGGATGCCGTCAGTCCGGAGGGGCGGCAGTTGGCCGCTTTGGGGGAGAAGCGTGGCGAGTTGGTGGAGTATGTGCGCTGCATTCAGGCCGAGGTGGATGCCACCGGGCTGACGGGTTTGCAGAACATCCATTCCAGCCGCTGCCGGCTTCCCGCGTTGGCCAAGGCGGAACGCCGTCCGGAAGTCGGTTCGCCCCCCAAGTGGGATGCCGTCAACCACGACCGGGACAACTGGTTGTGGCTGCCCTGTCACCGCTTGCCCCGCACCGATCCCTTGCGGGCCAATCTGTGCAGCGATTGGGATCCCGGCGCGGGCAAGGTGCCGCTGATGGTGCCGTGGGACGTGACCAGTTTCGGGGTCTCCTTTTCGGCCATTCACCTGTTCGTTCAGGATCCCAGCCGGTTGATGGGGGTGATCGAGGCCATTCGGGGGGTGCGCAACGCCGACCGGCGTCAGGCACTGAACATCCATCCCATGTACCAGGATGCCCTCAACCGCTTCAACATGGTCAGCGACGTGTTGTCCACCCTGGTTCCGGCCTACGCCATCTCCTTCGCCTTGCTGCTCTTTTTCCTGCTCATGGCCCAGATCGGCACCCTGGTGGATCATCGCCGCAACCATTACGGCATGTTGCTCAGTCGGGGCTTCACCTGGGGTCAGATCCATTTGAAACTCCTTTTTCAGATGAGTCTGTCCCTGCTGGTGGCGGGCGGCTTGACCCTGGGGGGGCTGCTGCCTCTGTTCCGCTTCAGCCTGGCGGAGGGCTTCCGGGAGGTGGTGGCGCGATACGAAGGCATGCTGGCCCCGGACCACGGCCTGGACCTGCTGCCCCTGTCGCCGCTGACCATCGGCATCACCTTCGGCGGACTCTTGGCCATGGTGGTGCTGATGAGCTTCATCCTGGCCTTCCGCCTGCCCCTGACCTGGCGCACCACCCCCTCGGACCTGCTGCACGGCGACTCCCAGGGGCACCCGCCACCGAAGAAGATACGATGAACGATCCAGGTAATAATCATCGGATATGGGGTGATATTGCCTGTCAACGGGCTTTGGATGCCGAGGCTTTATGTAAAGCGGGACGGTTTACCGGCGCCGTTTATATGGCAGGGTATGTGTTGGAAACAAGACTGAAGCAGTACTGCGCCTTTTGGGATAAAGATTTTCCATCGAGCGGTCCTGCCGGACATGATTTGCGCGGACTTTGGAAGACTGCGGGCTTTTCCACTAGTAGCTTCCAATCAGCACCGGAGGCCTTTGGCTTTTTCATGAATAAGTGGTCCACCGGTCTGCGCTATTCCCCGGATAACGGATCCTCTTGCCAGGACATGGTCGATGGGGCTAAACGAATCTCTGGAATTATCGCAGGTAAATGCAAACGGGCGTCACGCGGATGAATCGCCAGCAGATTATTGAACGAATCCGACTGAATCTTTCCGAGGCGGGTATCGGTGAAGCCGAGGTTCGTGTTCAGCCCGATCCGTTCAAAGGATGGCGGGTGGGGGTGGTAACGGAAGGTTTTACGGGTCGTTCCATGGAGGAGCGGCGGGGGATTGTCACCAAGGGATTGGAAGAGCTTCACTTCGAATGGCTTGACGTGTTGATCCCCGAAGAGCGGGAGTGGGCAGGGCCGTTGCCGGGAGACGAGGAGCCGGAACGGTTGCCTTTGTGGCCGGAGGCGTTGGGGCGGGAGGCTCCGGGTGATGAGGAGTTGGTTCCGTTTCCCACGGATGGGGATGAGGAACTTGCTCCACCGATTGTTGTGACCTTCTATTCATTGCGCGGTGGGGTAGGGCGGTCCACCGCCATGGCCTACACGGCCAAATCGTTGGCGCGGCGCGGTCGAAAAGTGGTTTGTGTGGATATGGATTTGGAAGCTCCCGGACTTGTGTCGCTGTTTGGTTTGCGTCCGGAAGGGAAATACCGTCTGAGGGAAGATGGGAAAACCCCAAGAGGTGTTGTTCAGTTGCTATTGGAAATCGATCGGGGAGACGACCCAGATTTTTCCCAGAATTTAATAAAAATCCATAGATTTGATAATTTATTTTTATTGCCAGCGGGTTTTGTCGATGCTGATTATGCCAGAGGACTTCGCAGCATTACTCCGGATTATTGGTACAGGGAAGACAATAATCCACTTTTAACGTTTATGGGGAAGTTGCAACAGGGTCTGCCTTTTGTTCCGGATGTGATTCTCTTGGATGCTCGCACCGGGCTTTCGGAGGTGAGCGGTCCGTTACTCTTCGGGCTTTCCGATATGGCGATCATCACCTTTTTCCCTCATCTTCAGGCGGAGCAAGGCACCCGTTTGTTGACACAAGGTTTGCTGAGGTCTCGGGTGAGGCGTCCGGGTCGGGAAGGGAAATATGCTCCGGAAGTCCGTTTTCTGGTCTCTCCCGTACCCCAAAGCAATGCCCCGGAGGTGAAGAGGCGCTATCGCGATCTTGCTTTGGGGTGGGTTTCAGACTGGATGGCGCAAGTTTCCGCTTCTCGTGTCAAGAGTGGGTTGATGGAGTTGCGGGAAGATGAGATTACCCACTTTATCTCGTACAGGGAGGATGTGGCGACTTCGGATCGTGTGGCTGATTCTGGAGAGATGATCTCGTCTTATACAAAGTTGGTTGATTGGGTTGATGCTTTATTGGTTTATGAATGGGAGAGGAAGTTAGAGGAGAATATTAAACGAATAAAAAATGATAACCTTAAAGGTGGTCTAATTGGAGATACTGATCTGTTTTTTGAGGGCATCGATACAGACAATATTCAAAGTTGTGCGATTGGTGATTATATTTCAAAGGGCGAATTTTTATCTTACGCATATTATGGAAGATGGATTCAAGGGATTTCAATAGGTGAATGGCTGATGAATCGCGCTTACGATTCTAATGGATCGAGAAGTGATAATATAACTAATAAACTTTCCTTATACTCGTGGGCCATCGAAGAACATTTGCATCGTCAAAATCCATATTGGAAAAGCTTGATTCGTCCTAGGTCAATATGTGGCGCTCTGGAGCCTACATCCCAGTATGCTGTTGACTGGTTCAGAAAAGAACACCCTGAGCTTGGCGCAGTGTTAGATGTATTGGAAAAGATCGGTTCGACGCCCATAAGACGCCAGGATCTTAAAGAGGTGGAAGAATATCTTGAGAAGGCTATGGAGGCCGGGCTGTTGCGAGGGGAGTTTGAAGATCGCGATGGAAACTTTGAAATCTTCCATGTCCCCGATCTCTACCGTATCGGGCTGAAAATGGTCCGCAAGAGACTGGACTGATGTTTCCGTTTTTTCCATGACTTCCCCCCAAACCTGGCAATTCCTCCTGCAACAAGGCCTGGCGGCGCACCGTCAGGGCAGCGTCGCCGAGGCGGTGCGGTTGTGGCAGCGGGTTCTGACACTGCAGCCGGGGCAGCCGGATGCCCTGCATCTGCTGGGGCTGTGCGACTTCCAGGAGGGGCGGCTGGAGGAGGCGGAGCGCAAGATGCGTCTCTCCCTGAAACAACGGCCCCGGGAAGCCCCCTGGCTGGCCAATCTGGGGGAGGTGCTGCGTCGCCGGGGGGATTTTACCGGGGCGGGGCAAGCCTTCGAAAAGGCGCTGGCTTTGCAGCCGGCACTGGCGGCGGCCTGGATCGGTCTGGGCAATCTGCGTCGCCAGGAGGGGCATCCCGCCCAGGCCGAACAGGCCTATCGGCAGGGGCTCGCCCTCTCTCCCGCTTCCCACGCTGCGGCCTGCAACCTGGCCCTGGTACTGCTCGAACAGGGTTACGCCGACGAGGCCGAAACCCTGCTGCGCGATCTGCTGCAACGCCGACCCGACATGGTCGAGGCCTGGAACAACCTGGGCGTGCTGTTGATCGAAACCGCCCGCCACCCGGAAGCCATTGCCATTTTGCGTCAAGCCGTCGCCCTGAAAAGCGATCATGCCGAAGCCTGGAACAACCTCGGCAAGGCCTGCCTTGACGGGGGCAATCCGGGTCAGGCGGAAGAGGCCTTTCGCCGGGCACTGAGCCTGCGTCCCGACTGGGGCGAAGTCGAAGGCAACCATGGCAATGCCCTGCGGCAGTTGGGCCGCCTCGACGAGTCCCAGGAGGCCTACTGGCGCATGCTGGAGCACCGTCCCGCCGATCCCCGCCTGCACTCTTCCCTGCTGCTGGGACTGCACTATCTGCCCGACATGGATCGGCAACGCCTGCTCGCCGCCCATCGGGAGTGGGATCGTCGCCATGGGCTACCCTGGCGGGAGTGGTCTCGCACCCATCCCTGGCGTCGCGGCGCAGGCAGCCGTCTGCGCCTGGGCTTTCTCTCCCCCGATCTCGGACAGCACCCGGTGGGCTTTTTTCTGCTGAGTCTGTTGCAACACCTCGATGTCCGGGAGGTGGAGCTCTTCTGCTATTCGGACCGGCAACGGGAGGATGCCATCAGTGCTGCCTTGAAGAGTCGTTGCAGCCATTGGAAGGGTGTGTGCGGCCTGAACGACGAAGCTTTGGCCGAAGGGATTTTGGCCGACGGGCTGGACGTGATGTTCGATCTGGCGGGCCACACGGCGCACAACCGGCTGCCGGTCTTCGCCCGGCGGGTGGCCCCGCTGCAAATCAGTTGGCTGGGCTACGTGGGCACCACCGGCCTGAGCGCCATGGATGCGGTGTTGGCCGATGCCCGGCACATTCCCCACGGTGAAGAGGGGGATTATGTCGAGGAGGTGTTGCGACTGCCCGGAGGGTACATCGCCTACACCCCGCCGCCCGACCTGCCCGCACCAGTTTGGTCCCCCCCCGGTCGGGAGCGGGGGCCTCTCTTCGGTTGCTTCGCCAACCCCGCCAAGATCAATGCGGAGGTTCTGCAGTGCTACGGTCGCATTCTTTCCGCCCTGCCCCGATCGTCACTGCTGTTCAAATACGGGGGTTGCGACGATGCCTGGAACCGGCAGCGCATAGTGCAGGGGCTGCAACCGTTCGGTATCGGAGCGGAACGGGTCATCTTCCGGGGAGGAGGGGCGCAAGGCGACCATCTGGCCCGGGTGGGGAGCGTCGATGTGGTATTGGACACCTTCCCCTACGCCGGAGGGGTCACCACCTGCGAAGCGTTGTGGATGGGCGTTCCCATGGTTTCCCTGCGCGGCGATCGTTTTGCGGCCCGGCACGGCGCAGCCCATCTGGAGGCGGCGGGCTGTGGACAGTGGGTGGCCGATTCTGCGGAAGGTTTTGTCGACAAGGCGATTGAACGGGTTCTCGACGAGGAGGGGCTCCGGAGAGCCCATGCCACCCTGCGGGAGCAGGTGCAGGCCTCGCCGCTGGGGGATGGGGGCCGTTTGGCCCGGGAATTTCTCGTGGTGGTGCGTCAGGCTTTGAGCCGACGGGTAGCGATATCCTGACGATGCCGGAAAGTCCGTCAAAATAGCCGCTGCTGGTGAATCGATAGTGTATCTGTTCAGGTATACGGGGGTTCGGGGGGGATTATCCCCCCCGACGGGTC
>JADGAQ010000012.1 GCA_015231925.1 Magnetococcales bacterium | reverse complement strand
GCCGGGGGCGATAATCGCCCCCGGACCCCCGTATTAATGAACGAATGAAACAGAACTGGAATAAAATTCCTGCCATGACCGCCCGTTATGCCCATCTGGCAGATGATCCCGTCAAGGTGGCCGCTGACCACGTATCGGGGCACATTGCCGCTGCATTGGATGGCAAACCTACGGCAGAGGTGATACCTTTGAACAGGGTCAAGATCCACGCCAACCAGGGAGGTTGAACCATGCTGGCCATTGAGCTTTCACCCGACATGGAAGAGATGATGGAATCGGTCTCCAGGGAGACCGGGAAATCCATGAAAGAGTTGGTCCGGGAGGCACTGGACCGCTTTCTGGAGGAATGGGAAGACCGGCATGACGCCATCGTTGCCGAAAGAGTCCAGGTGGCTTACCTGAAAAGTCCGGGAAGTTTCGCGACCATGGATGACGTTCTGGAGGAGGCGGGCCTTTCCAGGGATGACCTGAGATGACCTATGCGGTTGTTTGGGACCATGCTGCCAAGAAGCAGGTTCTCAGGCTGGACCAGGATATTCGGCGCCGCATCCTTCAGAAAGTGGTTTCTCTGGAAGCCATGCCCCGTCCACCGGGAGCTTTGAAGCTGGAAGGGTCGGTCGATGTGTGGCGTATACGTGTTGGCGATTACCGCATCCTCTACACCATCGAGGACGACAAACTGATTGTCCTGGTGGTCAAGATCGGGCATCGGCGTGAAATCTACCGCTGACCCCACCGAAGACCGGGTCAGCCGCGACGGCGGGAAATGGAACCACCACCTTGGCTCAAACACCAGCAATGGAAATCCTGGGGGTTATTTGCCGCTTAACCGGATGCCACGCTTGGCGGGCCTGCATGATTCTTTCAGGATTTCTTCTTTTTAAGAATTGATTGGCGGGCACCATGCCGGGGCCGATTGGTCGGGTACTGATTTGGGTACTGGAAGCGGGGAATTTTCCCCTGATGGGTACCATGTGATTGCTGGACCAAAAAGGGGTTAGACCGAAGATGGCCTAACCCCTTGATTTTTTGATGGTGGGCGGCACAGGGTTTGAACCTGTGACCCCTGCCGTGTGAAGGCAGTGCTCTCCCGCTGAGCTAGCCGCCCGTGGAGATGCGCTCTTTGCAACGCACCCCGCATGAGAGCTTCGAATTATAGGCGAAGTTTGCTAGAGTGGGAAGGGATTTGTTCCTCTCCCGGCAACAACGACCTCACAGGCAGCCCGCCATGAAGCCGATCAACCCCTCCTCTCCCGTGGTAACCCTTCTCGAATACTGGGAAAGTTGCGGGATTTCCCATCTCACGGCGGACGATCCCCAGGATTGGACGGTCTCGGAACCCGCACCGTCTGCGCAGGTGAGCAAACCCCTGCGAGCCGCCCCCGTAGCCATGGTTCCCCCTTCGGGCCCCGTCCGAAACGCCCCGACGGCGAGACCGTCGGCCTCCATTTCCGTCCCCCAACCCGTTCTGGCCAATCAAACGACTATGACCACCACCCGTCGCCTCTCCGATGCCGAAAAGGTGCAGGAACTCGATCGCCTTCGTCAGGAGGTGCTGCCCTGCCAACGCTGTGCCCTCTCCGCCAGCCGTATTCAGACCGTCTTCGGCGTGGGTGATCCCACCGCGCGGGTGGTCTTCGTCGGCGAGGCGCCGGGAGCGGAAGAGGACAAACGGGGCGAACCCTTCGTCGGACAGGCGGGAAAGCTGCTGGATCGCATGCTCGCCTCCATCGGTCTCGACCGCGGTCAGATCTATATCGCCAACGTCCTCAAGTGCCGCCCCCCGGCCAATCGCAATCCCGCACCGGAAGAGGTCGCCCTCTGTCAGGGCTTTCTTTTCCGGCAACTGGAGATCATTCAGCCGGTCATTCTCTTCGCACTGGGACGCTTCGCCATCGAAAGCCTGCTGGGCCATACCGGTCCCATCGGCGCGGCGCGCAATCGCAGCGCCGCCTGGCGAGGCATTCCCGTGGTGGCCAGCTATCATCCCGCCTTTTATCTGCGCCAATCCAGCCGCAAAAAAGACGCCTGGGACGACCTGCAACGACTGGAAGAACTCATGACTGAACATTCTTTTTAATATTTTGCCTTTAAGAAAGCAAAAAAAGGAAATGTTCTATCCTTTGACTTTTCGGAAACTATTGAGGCCCCTGCACAGAGCGGCATGATCGTGTCAACGGCGAAAGAAAGAGTCCCAGGGCGCTGCCCTGGACCCGTCGGGGGGGATAATCCCCCCCGAACCCCCGTATATCTGAAAGGATACACTTTTCCTTAACAGGATAACGGACAAGGTCAAAGGATAGAACATTTCCTTTTTTTGCTACTTTAAAGGCAACATATTGAACGTCAGGGGATTGTGTTGTTTCGTCAGGAACCGGGAAAGCCCCCTCTCCCATTGGGACAGACGAGCCTCCAGAACCGGCCAGAGGAGATATCGCAGGCGATACCAGCCCAGCCCCAGCCATTCGTGGGTGGCCAGCATCATTTTTTCGCCGGTCATCATCCGCGGCCACAACAGCGAGAGATAATCCCACTCCTGCCCCACCATGAATTCCGTCGGCACGGCAACCACCTCGAACCCCGCCTCTTCGAAACACCAACGCGCCCGCAGCATATGATAGGCCTGGGTCACCAGCAGAATCCGGCCCACACCGTGCGGTTCAAGCATCCGTTTGGAAAAGACGGCATTTTCCCAGGTGTTGCGACTCTTCCCCTCCTGCCAGCGAACCGGAACCTGAAAATCGCCTTCCAGGGTCTTGGCCATCAGAGCGGCTTCGGAAACAGGCTCGTCCATGGGACTGCCCCCGGACAAGAGGACAGGAAGAGCGGTGCGACGGTAAAGATGGGCCGCCATATGAATCCGGGTCAGGGAGGAGTGGTTGACCACATCGTCCTCATCGTATTCCCGAGCCGCCGGACGACGCCCTCCCCCCAGCACCACGATGGCATCGGCTTCGACACTCTGCAGCGCCTCCGTGGACAGAGCGGCAAACGGGGCCTCCAGCGGAGCCAGCAACAATACGCCCGGCAGAGGGATGGTCAACAGGTAGAGAACGAAGAGGGAACCCCCCAGAAGCGCAGCTCCCAATCCTGGCCGCATCCAGCGGAGGGAAGCCCCCCAGAAGGCCCCGGCCACCCAGGGCCAGGGGGTCAGCAGAAATCGCTCCAGAAGCAGATGAACCAACCAGGTCATCGCTCCTCCTCGCGGGAGGCGCGGCAGGCTTTGGCCCGAGGATGGGCGGCATCGTAGATCCGGGCCAGACTGGCCAGCTCCAGATGGGTGTACCGCTGCGTGGTGGAGAGGGCGGCATGACCCATCATCTCCTGAATGGAACGCAGATCAGCCCCTCCCCGCAACAGATGCGTGGCGAAAGCGTGGCGCAGGGCATGTGGCGTCAGGGAAGCCGGCATCTCCAGCTTCTCCCGCCACTCCTCCAGCAAACGTTGCGCCTCCCGGGGGGACATGGGCTGACCCCGTTGACCCAGAAACCAGAATCCCGCACCCGCCTGATCCGGCCAGAAGGCATCGCGAAGCTTCCGGTATGCGCTCAAAGCGGCCAGGGCCGGCGGGCCGACGGGAACGATGCGCTCCTTGCCCCCTTTGCCCAATACCCGCACCGTCTGGGCGGAGACATCCACATCGCCGAAACGCAGGCGACACAGCTCGCCGATGCGCAATCCGGCGCTGTAAAGCAACTCCAGCATGGCGATGTTGCGATGGGAACGCACCTTCAACCAAGCCTTCTCCGATGACGCGCCATTTTCGCGAGGGGCAAGACTCTCCAGCAGAAAGGCGGTCTGCTCCTCGCCGGGAGCGCGCGGCAGACGCTGGGGCACCCGTGGCGTGGCCACCAGCGTGGCGGGATTGCCGGTGACGATCCCTTCCCGCTCCAGAAAGCGGAACCAACTGCGAAGGGAGGCGATGCGCCGCTGCATGGTGGCTTTGGAAACCTGTTGCCGATGGCACCAGCCCAGAAAACCGCGCAGATGCTCCGGGGTCACCCGGGTCCACTGGGCCTCCTCGAAGGTTTCGCCCTCACGGGATGACCAGAATGCCCGGTACAGATCCATATCGCGGCGGTAGGCCGCCACGGTATGTGCCGAATAACGCCGCTCCGTGGCCAGATGACGGGCGAAGGCCTCTTCCCAGCTGCCCTCTGCGGGTTCGGCTCTCATTTCAGCACATTGTGCAGGCACAGGGCGAGAATCTCGGCCAGATTTTCCAGCAGATCCGTGGAATAGCCGGGCAGAAAACGGCTGGGCACCGAGCCGCCCAGATTCAGGCTGCCGATCATGCGCAACGGACCCGAAAAGACCGGCGGACCCGCAAAGAGCGGAACCAGGGCCTCGGAGCGGATGTCCCCCGCCACCGCGCCGAAGAAGCGCTCCCGATTGGCGCCCTCCTGACCGACGCGGATCAGCACTTTCGGGGACTCGCCGAAGGCCTGTTTCACGGTCTCCTGATCCAGCAGGAAAAGCCGCTGGGCCAGGGCCTCGGGAACCTGGCTGCCCAGCAGGGCGCCCGGACTGTCCATCCCGTTCGACAGGGCCAGCGTCACCCGATGGATGGCAAATATCCGTTCCATGTCATGACACACCGTGTTCACCAGCTCCCCGAGATCGGGCGCGGTGATCATGCGCATTTCCAGATGATGAAAATTATTGTAAATCTCTTCGTTGCGCCGAATCTGTTCCAGCAGGTGATCGAGATGCTTGCGACAGCCGCTCAACTCCTTTTCCATGCTGGCCAGTCGGGCATCGCCGAGCTGATGCACCTTTGCCGACGCCTCTCCCCGCGCGGCCAGTAAATCGGGATGACGCGACAGAAAATCCGGATTGGCTTCCAGCCAAACCCGCACATCCGCTTCCTGGATGGATGGCGTATTGCTCATCTTCGTGCTTCCTTTTCGGGAGTCTCCGGTTGACCATCAAACGCTGTCCGCTCCGCCATATTCTGGCCGGAGGGGCTCATCCACCAAGATAATGCAAAGATCATACCGGCCAGAACAAAGCCATTTTATCCGCCGATTATCGAAACACCTTGCCATGGAGCCCATATATTAGCTATAGCTAATGCGCTGATCTTTGGATATCATTGGAGCTTGATCTGAATCAAGAAAGACCCCCGGATCCGGACCAAAGCATTCCCGGGAAGCGTTGGCTGGGCGAGGACTGTGAGGACATCTGGATCAATTTCTAGATATTGCCGAGGTTTTCCGTGGGATGTGAATTCGACGAAGCCAGTATCGAAAAGGTGGCCCGCTGCATGAAGGCCCTGGCCCACCCCCTGCGGCTCAAGGTCATCGTGGCCCTCAACACCCAGGAACTGAGCGTACAGGCCCTGGTGGACGCCGTGGGCACCACCCAGTCCAATGTCTCCCAGCATCTGACCATCATGCGGGACAAGAACATCCTGGAATCGCGCCGCGTGGCCAATCAGGTCTTTTATCGGGTGGGGGACTGCAAGGTGCTCGATCTGGTCAGCTTGACCAAAAAGGTCTTTTGCCAGGGCGAAAAAAACGACCACGGCGTCCCCGAAAAACCAGGCTGAAGCGCCTCTTCCCGGAAGGGGAGAGACTTCTCCCCTTCCGGTCCACACTATTTGCGGCTGACGCCATGCCCGTGGGTCGCCAGATGGCGCTCCGCTTCCAGGGCCGCCATACATCCCGTTCCCGCCGCAGTGATGGCCTGGCGATAGATCTTGTCCTGCACATCCCCCGCCGCGAAGACACCCGGAATGTTGGTCGAGGTCGAACCGGGCTTGGTGAGAATGTAGCCGGTCTCATCCAACTGCAACTGGCCTTCGAAAAGGTCGGTGTTGGGTTTGTGCCCGATGGCCACAAAGGCTCCGGTCACCGCAAGTTCCTTGATCTCCCCGCTTTTGACATCCCGCAGACGCAGCCCCTTCAATCCTCCCGAGGCCGGATCGCCCTCGAAAGAGTCCACCGCCACGTTCCAAACGGGAGTCACCTTTTCATTGGCAAACAGATGCTCCTGCATGATACGCTCGGCACGCAACTGGTCGCGGCGGTGCACCAGATAGACACGGGTGGCGAAGTTGGTCAAAAAGATGGCTTCCTCGACGGCGGTATCCCCGCCTCCGATGACGGCGATATCCTGTCCCCGGAAAAAGAAACCGTCGCAGGTGGCGCAGGCCGAAACCCCGAAGCCCCGCAAACGGGTTTCCGATTCCAAACCGAGCCAACGCGCCGAAGCCCCGGTGGCGATGATCAAAGCGTCACAGGTGAAGGTGTCGCCGCTGTCTCCTTCCAACCGGAAGGGCGTCCGGGTCAATTCCGCCTTGAGGATGGTATCGAAAACCACCTGGGTGCCGAAGCGTTCCGCCTGGGTCTGCATGCGCTGCATCAGATCGGGCCCTTGAACGCCTTCGGGAAAGCCCGGAAAATTGTCCACATCGGTGGTGGTGACGAGCTGACCACCCGGCTGCATGCCCTGGATGAGCAACGGGGCCAGATTGGCGCGACCGGCATAGATGGCGGCGGTATATCCGGCAGGCCCGGAACCGAGAACAATCAGGGGATGGTGGGTCTCTTTGGCCATGGTATCTCTCTCCTGGGGGCATTGCATGACAGCAAAATCGTGTCGTTCGGCCTTGGGGGTATACCATTTTTTCAGGATTTTGATAAGTAAAAAGGAGACATGCCATGGGATTGCTGCTGTTCAACAGCATGACCCGGAAAAAGGAGGCCTTCGAGCCCCGGCTGCCCGGAAAGACGGGCATCTATGTATGCGGCGTCACGGTTTATGATTATTGTCACATAGGCCATGCCCGGGTCATGGTGGTTTTCGACGTGGTGGTGCGCCATCTGCGGGCCATGGGGCTGGAGGTCACCTATGTGCGCAACTTCACCGACATCGACGACAAGATCATCGCCCGCGCCCAACAGAACGGGGAATCCTGGGAAGCGCTGACCCGTCGTTTCATCGGCGCTTTTCAGGAGGATATGGCGGCTCTGGCCGTACTGCCCGCCGATGTGGAGCCCCTGGCCACCGCCCACGTGGCCGAGATGCAGAGCCTGATCTCCCGGCTGCTGGACAACCGGCTGGCCTATGTCACCGAGGGTGGGGATGTCTATTTCGCCGTGGATCGCTTCCAGCCGTATGGGGCCCTCTCCGGCAAACCCCTGGATGAGCTGCAGTCCGGAGCCCGTGTCGGTGTGGATGAACAAAAGGCCAATCCCCTCGACTTCGCCCTGTGGAAAAGCGCCAAACCGGGCGAACCCACCTGGCAGAGCCCCTGGGGGCCCGGCAGACCGGGCTGGCACATCGAGTGTTCCGCCATGAGCACCCGTTATCTCGGGGAGAGCTTCGACATCCACGGCGGAGGCATGGATCTGATCTTCCCCCATCACGAGAACGAGATCGCCCAGTCCCAGGGCGCGGCGGGGCAGGCCCCGGTGCGCTACTGGATGCACAACGGCTTCGTCAACGTGGTCAGTTCCGAAGGGGAGCGGGAGAAGATGTCCAAGAGCCTGGGCAACTTCCGCACCATTCGGGAGTTGCTGCAGGAGCATCCCGGCGAGGTGTTGCGCTACTTCATCCTCAACAGCCACTATCGCCATCCCCTGGATTTCAGCAACAGCCTGCTGGAAGGGGCCAAAGCGGCCCTCGACCGTTTGTACACCGTGCTGCGTCAGGGGGAGGAGCGACTGCAAAGCGCCCCCGACGGGGAAGCCGATCCCGGACGCCTGCAGGAATTTCAGGGCTGTCGGGAGCGTTTCGTAGCCGCCATGGACGACGATTTCAACACCCCCAAGGCGTTGGCGGTGCTGTTCGAACTGGGCAAAGCCCTCAACAGCCTCGACGGGGCCTCGCGGCGGACGGGGGAGGAAGGGTTGGCCCTGATGCGCGAATTGGGATTGCGGCTGGGACTGCTTCAGGCCGAACCGGAACGGTGGTTTCAAGGCCCGTCGGCGGACAACGCGGAGATCGAAGCCTTGATCGATCAGCGCAACCAAGCGCGACGGACCCGGCAGTTCGCCGAGGCGGATCGCCTGCGGGATGCCTTGCTGGCCATGGGTGTCGTTCTGGAGGACTCCAAGCAGGGCACCACCTGGAGGCGAAACTGAGTGAACGGGCCGACACGTCTGACCGGAGGCTTTCACGCCGTGGCCGCCGCTCTGCGGAACGGTGCGGCGGGCATCGAATATCTGGCGGTGGATCGCAACCGTCTGGACAAACGCATGGAGGGGCTGCTGCAACTGGCCCGCACCATGCGGGTCAAGATCCGCCTGGTGGAGCGGGCGGAGCTGGATGAACTGGGACAGGGGCTGACCCACCAGGGGGTGGTGTTGCTGGCCAGCCCCCGCATCACCCCGCAATGGGACGATTTCCTGCCCCTCTTGAAAGAACAGCCTCATCCGCTGCTGCTGCTTCTGGATCAGGTGGAGGATCCCCGCAACCTGGGCGCCATCCTGCGTTCCGCAGAGGTCTTCGGCGTCTCCGGCGTGGTGGTGCCGCGCATGCACTCCGCCCCTCTCGGCCCCGGCGCGGAAAAAGCCGCCGCCGGCGCGGCCAGCCTGGTGGATCTCTTCAAGGTGAGCAATCTGGCGCGCACCATGGAAGAGCTGAAGGAGGCGGGTTTTCAGATCATCGGGCTGGCCGAGGAAGGCAGCACCTCTTTGCCCCGGAGCGACCTCTCCGGCCCCCTGGCCCTGGTTCTCGGCAACGAGGAACGGGGTCTGCGTCGCCTGACCCGGGAACATTGCGACACTCTGGTCTCCATTCCCAACCAGGGGCGTATGGCCTCGTTGAACGTTTCGGTTGCCGCCGGTATCGTTCTGTATGAAGTAATGCGCCAACGACTGGCGCCACGCTGACCAAAGGAAATAAAGATGGTGCGCATTTCGATGTTGATCGTATTATTCCCCACCCTGGTCTGGTCCGAATCGGGTCTGGCCATCCCCGTCGTGCCCTTGCAACAAGCCCCCGTCATCGATGGGGACTGGAACGACTGGAAGTCCGCCCGGTTGTCTCCAAAGGTTGTCCCGCTGGAAACCTCCTCCCTCGGCCAGGATGCGGAAGCCGAAAACGCCACCGAGGAGAAATCCTGGCAACCCATCCTGCAGGTCCAGGCCGGTCTTTTCGGCACGCGCTTCTATCTGGCGGCCCAATGGACGGACAGTGTGGCCAATACGCAGTACAAGCCCCTGAAAAAGATGGGCAGCGGCTATCGTCGGGGGCTCAACAAGGACGATATGTTCGCCATCCGTTTTCCCATAAGCGGTGATTTCGCCAAATGCATGATCTCCCGGCGCACCTATGCCACCGATCTCTGGATCTGGAGCGCAGGGCGCTCCAACCTGGTCGGTCGCGCCGAGGATCTGACCCATCGTTTTTCGCCGCAACGCCTCGATCCGGCCCAGGAATACGCCAGCCCGTATGGCACGATCTATATTCAGAAGCTGCCGGACGAGGGACAGCGCGGCTGGGCCTACACGCCCGATCCCAAGGAGCCCGGCCCCGAAATCATTCCGGGGGTGATCGTGCAGGGAGAACCCTCCGGCAGCCGGGCCGATGTCCAGGCCAAAGGCAGTTGGAAGGATGGGTTCTGGACCCTGGAAATATCCCGGGAACTGAAAACCCCGGACCCCAACGATGTGGTCTTTCCGACCCGGGGTGAAGTGATTGGTCAGATTGCCCTGTTCAACGCCGAATATACTCTGCGCAAACGCATCAGCGAGCCCTTGCACTTCGTTTTTCCCGGTGTTCCGTAATGTCTCCGTCACGACAAGGAAGAACCATGACCCGCTTCTCACGGATAATCTCTCTCCTCGTCGGCTTGATCCCGGTTCTGATTTCAGCCCCGGCCTTCCCCGAGGCGCTTTCCGACCCGACATCGGCCTCCCGGCAAGCCAACTCCCAGATGGACGAAATGCTCTTCCGCATCTCCATGTTCCATCACGAAGCCCGCAGCAGCCTGCTCTCCTCCCTCGATCTGCCGTTTTTCCAGGACTACTTCGCGCTGCCGGAATCCCGGAAGCTGGCGCGTGACAGCAACCATATGCCGCTCTTTTCTAAAATGCAGCAGGAGTTGCGGCATCATATGGAATCCTGGGCCGTGCGTCTGCACCGCCGTTTTCCCATCGCCGAAACCTGTCTGGTGGACCACGAGGGGCAGGAACATCTGCGAGTGGTGGGCGACAAGGCGGAAGCCGCTTACCTCTTTTCGGATCACGAACAGGGCGCTCCCTTCTTCGAACCCGCCTTCAGACTGCCCAAAGGGGCGGTCCACCTCTCCAAACCCTACATGTCCGCCGACTCCCTGATGTGGGTCGTGGCTTTCGTCTCGCCCGTCGTTCTCCCCGGCGGGCAGATTCCGGGATTCCTGCATTTCGAAGTGCCCCTCTCCTACTATCAGGAACTGGTTATGACCAAGGATCTGCCTTTCCGGGCCGACCGGGAGGTCCGGCCAAACAAGGACGAAGAGGGACGCTACTTCATTCTGGACGAAAACGGACTGCTCCTGGCCGACAGCGGGCAGGTAATCGAGCTGCGCCTCAAGGAGGAGCGCAATCCCCGTTCTCACGAGGACCTGCCCGATTACCTCCCTCCTGAAAAATTGGAAACCTATCTGCCGCCCCTGACCTCGATTCAGTCGGATCCCGTTTTTCTGCAAGCCGTGGCCCAGGGCCGCGGCAAGCTGGCGGGAGAAACGGTCTTTTCCATCGGGAAAGCCCGTTACATACTGGTCTATCGCATGGTTCCGGACCGCCCCTGGATCCTGTTCCACCTTGACCCGATCCTCTCACCCTGAGTCCGGAGTGAACGGTGCGCGGTTCTGACGCCTCCACGGGGCTCTTTACCGGATTGCTGCTGCTTTCCGGGTATTGCGGCCTCTCCTACGAGGTGCTGTATGGCCGCTTGCTGGGCAATCTGGCGGGAGACCAGTTCGCCGTCAGCGCCTCCATTCTGATCGCCTTTCTGCTGGGCATCGGTTTCGGCTCCCGTAGCGCCCATCGCCTGTGGCCCCACTTGTGGCTGGTGGAAGCGGGCATCGGCCTCTCCGGCCTTCTGCTGGCACTGGGCACCCCTCTGCTGGACGGCCCCCTCCACGACGGTCTGCCCGGACTGATTCCGGGGCTGTTCAACACCGTCGTGGTCTGTGTTCTGGTGCTGGCCGTACCCTCGTTTCTCATCGGCTGTTCCATGCCCCTCTTCGCGGGCTACTGGCAACGTCTGCACCCGGCTCCCGGCTTCTCCTGGGCCTACGGTTTCTACAATCTGGGCGCGGCATCCACGGTTCTGCTCATCGAATTCGTCATTCTGCGTCAGGCGGGCCTGCGGCTGACCATCCTCTCCGTAGCCCTGGTCAACCTCTTCACCGCCTTCGTGTTGCGTTACTCCTTCAACGGCTTGAGAGCCCCGCCCCCCTCCGAGGGAAACAACAACACCGCCCCCCTCTCCCGCTCCCTGCTCGCGGCCCTGCTGGTGGCCAGCCTCGGCTCGGCGGTGTTTCAACTGCTAATGGTCAAACTGGCGGAGTTGCTGCTGGGACCGTTCCGGGAACACTTCGCTCTGGTGTTGGTACTCATCCTGGGGGGATTGGCGGGGGGCGCGGCCCTGGTGGAACGCTTCCGCCTCTCCTTCGCGGGGGCCATGGTCCTGTCCCTGGTCGGTCTGGCCTGGCTGGTGGCAGGATTATTGTGGACCATGGGCCTTTTCACCGCCCCCTGGGTCTCCACAGCCAGCACCCTGTTCGGCGCACCGGCGCTCAAGGGGGTGTTGCTGGCGATTCTCATGGCCCTGCCCGCCCTCGGTTTCGGAGCCACCCTGCCCGCGCTGCTGGCGGATAACCGCCAGGATATCGCCCGCCACGGCGGACATCTGCTCTATCTCGCCTCCCTGGCCAACGTGGCGGGTTTCCTGCTCATGGTCTTCGGACTGCACCCCTATCTGAGTTACGGCGGCATCGTGCTGGCGGTGGCCGTTTGCGCCGCCTCGGCCTGGATGCTGACGGGAAAGGCCCTCCTGACCCATCGTCTGGCGCCGCTGATGCTGTTGGGCAGCGCCTTCCTGCTGCACGGTTTTTACTGGGAGGAGCGGCTGCTCTACCTGGGACACAGCGAACTCCACGAAGGGCGCAACCTGAAAAAAGCCATCAAGCGTCTGACCGGACTCGACATCTTCAAAGGCCCCCAGGATGTCATGGCCATCACCCACTCCGACCGACCCTTCTTTCTGGTCAACGGCTCCATCAGCATTCCCCTCGACTCCGCCGCCGAGGTCATCGTCGGGGCTTTCGCCTCCTCCTTCGCCCCCCGTCCCCATCAGGCCCTGGTTCTGGGGGTGGGTTCCGGCAAGACCGCCAGCGCCGTCACCCAGCTTTTCGACCACACCGACGCGGTGGAGATCAACGCCGCCATTCTCGACAATCTGGCCAAACTGGGGCGATACAATTTCAATCTGCACGAAAAGAAGAATGTCCGTTTCCATCTGGACGACGCCATCCACTTCGTGCGCCATTGCCCCCGACCCTATGACCTGATCCTCAATACGGTGATGACGCCCCTCTATTTCAGCTCCTCCAAGCTCTACACCGCCGACTTCTTTCAGGACGTGGCCCGCTGTCTGGCGCCGGACGGGGTCTACATGACCTGGTTCGATTCAAGCATCGGCGACGAAGGGGCCCGCATCATCCTGAAGACCATCGGGGAGCGTTTTCCCCATGTGCGCATGGGCATGGTGCGTCACAGCTATTTTCTGCTGCTGGCCTCGAACCAGCCGTTGCAACTGCACGGTCCCGAACGGGTTAGGGCCAACGCCGTTCTGTCGGCTCACCTGCTGGAGGAAGAGGAGATCCTGCCGGAGTGGGTGCCTTACGGCCTGCTGCACACCGATCCCGTGGATTATGTGCGCGGCGGGGATGCGCCACTCAACACCCTGGACCATCCGGTGCTGGAGTTTTCCATGGCGCGATTGCGGGAGAAACGGCTGGCCCATTTCAAACAGTGGTTGCTGGAGACCCTGGATCCGGAGAGTCTGAAAGCGGCGTTGGGCGAGGCCCTGCCCTGGAAAGCGACGCAACAGTCCCTTTATCTGGCCAAACGGGACAGCTCCGGGGCCTTCGTGGCCCGTTTCGAGGAGCTGACCCGGCAGCGGCAGCCCGACTTCGATGCCGACAAACAGCGGGAGCAACGTCATCTCCGGACGGAAGTGGCCCGCCGCAGCGATACGGCCAAGGCCTTCACCCGTGCGGCGGAAAGGTTGTTTGAGGATGGCGACCCGGCGGGAGCCATGCCCATGCTGCAGGCGGCGCTGCAACGTCCGGGCAATCAGACCGGACGACTGTTGTACCGCATGGCCCGCTGTCACGAGGCGTTGTCGCAGTGGGACGATGCCATCGACTGGTACCTGCGCGCCATTGAAAACGACGGTTCCCGGACGGTGGCCCGTTTGCGGCTGGGGGAACTGCTGATCAGACAGGGACGGGCGCAAGAAGCGACTCCCCAGCTTCTGCAAGCCCTGGTGGCGGAGGATGACAAGGCCAAACGGCAGGAGATTTACCGGGTGTTGCAGCACGTCGCCCCGGAATCCGGACCACCCACGGAAAAACCTTCTTCGCCGACACGTTGATAGCGCTGCCACACCTGCAAAAGCGCCTTCTCCCACTCACGGGTAAACGCCTTCCCGTCGAAGAGGGCATGCCCCGGACGCACGGATTGCAGCCGTTGCCGCAGGGCCGACAGGCGTTGCGGCTCTTTGGCCAGTTGCAGGGCTTTGCGTCCGTAATCCGCCGGGGAGTCGGTGATCAGCTCGGGCAGTTCCAGCGCCGTCAACAGACTTGCGGAGACCCTGCCGGCGAAGGTGCGACCCTGGCAGGTCAGGACCGGGCAGCCGCCCCACAAGGCGTCGCTGGTGGTGGTGTGGCCGTTGCACGGCAGGGTGTCCAGAGCCAGATCCGCCACGGCGTAGCGGGCCAGATGGGCCTCGTTGGGCAGCGGCGGGGCGAAGATCAGGCGTTCCCCGGCGATTCCCCCCTGTTCGGCCCGCGCCCGCAAGCGTTTTTGGGCATCGGGATGAAACGCCATCAGCCACAGCACCGATCCGGGCACCCGGCGCAGCAACTCCAGCCACAGCCCGAAAAATTCCGGGGTGATCTTGGCCGTCTGGTTGAACGAACAGAAGACGAAACCCTCCTCCGGCAGTCCATAATCCCGACGCGCCCCCGGCGTATCGATACGGCGTCGGCTGTCGTTGACCTGATAACACACCGGCAGGCGGATGGGTTTTTCGTCGAAATAAGGCTCCATCTCCGCAGGCAACACCACCTCATCCGCCAGAATGTAGTCGATGAAGGAGGCGGCCATGGTGCCGGGGTAGGCCAGGAAATTGATCTGGACCGGCGCGGGACGCAACGCCAGAACCGTGGGCCGGGCATCCCGGGTGAAGCCTTTCAGATCCATGAGAATGTGGATGCCGTCTTGACGAATGCGCCCGGCCAGCTCCCGGTCCCCCAGCGCCGCCACATCCACGAAGTGTTCCACCCCCCGGCGGATGCGGGCTCGCAACGGGCCGCCATCCTCGGGACCGAAGGAGTAGGCGAAGACCTCGAACCGCTCCCGGTCGTGGGCCTCGAAAAGCTCGGCGGCCAGCAGGGCGGTAGCGTGCTGATGGAAATCGGCGGATAGATAGGCGATGCGCAGACGGGAGGTTGCCTCGAATGCGGGAAACGGCGGCAGCGGTTCCAGCCGGGCGGCCACCTTTTCCACCCGTTTGGCGTAGTGGCTGGCGCAGAGCCGCTGCTCGGCGGGATCGTTGCACAAGAAGAGGTAGGAAAAGGGGTTGACCTCGGCCACATCCTGGCGCATCTGCCGGGCCAGACGGGGCACCAGTTGATCGAGCCCCTCCCAGTGGGCCAACTGCTGCCGCTGGTGAATCAGATGGATCAGGGCCTCGGTGTGGTCGGGACGCAGGCGCAAGGCCTGTTCGAAGGCCTGTACCGCCCGTTCCACCTCTCCCAGGCGCACCCGCCCCAAACCCAGGTTGGTCCAGGCCAGATAGTGGCGGGGATCGCTGGCCAGACACTTTTCGTAGGCCTGCACCGACTCCTCGTGCCGCTGGCGACGCCCCAGCAGAATGCCGAGATTGTTCCAGGCCTCCGCGTGTTTGTCGTTCACCGCCAGCGCCTTGCGACAGCAGGCGATGGCCTCCTGCTCGCGGCGTTTGACCAGCAGCACCGCCGCCAGATTGGCCCAGGCTCCGGCGTGATCGGGCTCGACCGACAGCAGTTTCAGGTAAAGCCCCGTCGCGGCCTCCAGGTCGCCGGCCTGGTGCCGGGCGATGGCCTCCCGGAACAAGGGAACGCCTTCCATCAGTCTTGCCGGAATAATGCCATATCACTGTCCACCAGCAAGGTGGCGAAGGGTGCGCCACTTGGTCCACAAGCCAAATACGATTGACTGCCGATGGTCACCTGATGGCTGGCATTCACGGTGTAAGCGGCTCCGTCGTAGTTCACCGTGTCGTTTTCCGCCAGCAGCGGCGGATAACCGAAGAGGCTGTACCAGGTCACGGTGACCGTGTCGTTGGCGTCACCGTCCACCAGCAAGACGTTATCGTCGGTTTTGTTCAGCAGATCATCCAGCCGCAGGGAGAGGGAATCGGCTCCCGGAGACGAACTCGCCATATCGATGCGATCGATGCCTTGAACGTTTTGGGCATGCAGATCGAGGGCGTCGCTCGTGCCGTCGAAGAGCAGGGTATCCAGCCCGCTGCCGCCGTCGATCAACCGGTCGTTGGCTTCGAAGTAGAGGATGTCGTTACCGGCCCCGCCGTGCAGGCTGTCGATGCCGGAACCGCCGTTCAGGGTATCGGCTCCGCTGTTGCCCATCAGAAGGTCGTCGCCGCCATAACCCATCAGCGCGGCTGGTGTGGTGCTTCCGCGAAGGAAGTCGTCACCTGCGGTGCCATCGTCGTAAACCACCGGGCGGGACTGGAAGTTGCCGCCGAAGACCACGAAGCTGGAGCCGGAATAATAATCCCCACCAGACGCACCGGGAGCGCCGATCAGGATATCGGCAAAACCGTCGCCGTTGATATCCCCCATGCCCGAAACGGAATTGCCGGAATAGTCGTCGGCATCGACTCCGTCCAGGCGCACCCCGTTGGCGCCGTTCAGGGAGGCCAGGTTAATGATGCTGGAGAAGCTCCCGCCGTGACCGAAGAGGATATAGCTTGACCCGGCATCCGTGGAGACGATATCGGACTCGGGAGCGCCGATCAGCAGATCGTCAAAACCATCCCCGTTGAAATCGCCGATGCCGCTGCTGCCGAGGCCGGCGTAATCGCCACCGTCCACGCCGTCCACGCGGAAACCGTTGTTGCCGTCCAGGCTGGCCAGATCGAAAGTGCCCGTCCAGGTACTCCCTTTACCAAAGACCACGTAAGTCGAACCGCTGTACAAACCACCGGCGTAGTTGTCCCAGGCGCCGATGAGAAAATCGTCGAAACCGTCCCCGTTCAGATCGCCGGCGTTGCCCACGGGCCAGCCGGTGCGGTCACCGCTGTAGATTCCGTCGAGCCGGACGCCGTCGCCGCCGCTCAGAGTGGAGAGGTCGACCGTGGCGGTCCAATCCCCGGAATGGCCGAAGACCAGATAGGCCGCGCCATATTCCGGTCCCACCACGCTGAAACCCGGGGCTCCGACGATCAGATCGGCGAAACCGTCCCCGTTGACATCCCCGGCGCCGGAGACGGCGGAGCCGGTCCGATCATTCGGGGCCGCGCCGTTCAACCGGAAGCCGTCGCTGCCGTCGAAAGCCGCCAACGAAAGGGGTGAGGCGACCGTGCCTTCGTGGCCGAACATCACATAGGCCACTCCGGTATCGATTCCCACACCGCCCGCCGTGGAGTGGGGAGCCCCGATGATGAGGTCGTCGTAGCCATCGCCGTTGACATCTCCCGCCCGACTCACGGAGTCGCTGCTGTGGTCCCCGGCAGATTCTCCCGTCAAACGGAAACCAAGGCTGCCGTTGTCCAAGGTAGAGAGGTTCAGTGTAGCGTCCCAGGTACCACTGCGCCCGAAAACCAGATAGGTGGCTCCAGAATACCCGCTCGCTCCATCCGCCCCGATGAGGAGATCGGCAAAACCATCTCCATTGAAATCCCCCGCGCCGCTGACCGAGTACCCTGCCCTATCCCCACCTACGGAGCCCTCCAGACGGAATCCGTCGCTGCCGTCGAGATTACCGAGCGCGATCTTCGAACCCCATTCGAAGGAGTGACCAAAAACCACATAGACCGCCCCCGATTGGCTACCGTTCGGGTCCGCCCGATAGGCGCCGATTACCAAGTCGTCAAAGCCGTCCCCGTTGACATCGCCGACGATATCCACCGACCAGCCGCTGTAATCGTCGAAGGAAACGCCGTCAAGTCGGAAACCGTTGCCGCCGTTCAGGGTGGAGAGTTCAATAACGGAAGGCCCGGCGAAAGCGATGCCGGATTCGATCTGCAACCTGGCCCCACCCTGGGTGTAAACCTGGTAATCGTGGCCGTTGAGAGTGGTGATTCCGTCCGCTACCCAATCGGCATAGTCGGTGAGATGCACGGCGCTTTCCGCGCCGCCGTTCACCTGCAGGGTGTGGCCCGTGGAGGTGGTGTGCAGCAGGGTCTGCAACGACAGGGTCAGCCGATTGCCCGTGCCCTGGCTGCCCAGATCGATTGCATCGATGTTCGTTATGCGTCCCAGCATGGCGGAATCGGTCAGGTCGAGATGCAGATCGCTGCCGGCGAGCGTCAGGGTATCCGTTCCGGTTCCGCCGTCGAGGGATTGGAACCCGGTATCGGTGACGACCAGGAGATCATCTCCCGCCCCGCCACGGAACACATCCGCTCCGCCGCCACCGGTCAGGGTATCGTTGCCGGAACCGCCCTGCAGATACTCGGCGGCGGCAGTGCCGGTGGTGACCAGAGTATTGCCGCTGAAATTGCCGCCGAAGAAAACGTAGCTGGATCCCGAGTCACTCCCTCCAAAATCCGCCGTTTGAGCCCCAACGACCAGATCGTCAAAACCATCCCCGTTTACATCGCCTGCGCCACGAACGGAATGTCCGAACCAATCCCAGGATGCCGACCCGTCCAGAAGACGGAAGCCGTCGTTGCCGTCAAGCGCGGAGAGATCCAATGTCGCGGTAAACCCGCTCCCCTTGCCGAAAACGATATAGCTGGCTCCCGCATAGTCCCCTCCAACATGCGCCGCTTGAGCCCCGACGATCAGATCGTCGTAACCATCCCCGTTCACATCCCCGGCACTGCTCACGGAATTGCCGCTGTTGTCGAAAGCATCCACCCCATCGAGGCGGAAACCGTTGCTGCCGTCAAGAGAGGAAAGATCCAAGGTGGCGGCAAAACCACTTCCGGAGCCAAAAACGACGTAGCTGGTTCCGGAGTCTTGTCCTCCGGAATCCGCAAATACGGCCCCGATAATCAGATCATCGTAACCGTCACCGTTCACATCCCCGGCGCCGCTCACGGAAATGCCGCTGTGGTCAAAGGCCAGCACGCCATCGAGGCGGAAGCCATTGCCACCATCGAGACCCGACAAATCCAGGGTCGAGGCGAAGCCGCTCCCCTTGCCGAAAACCACATAGCCGGACCCCGAATCACTTCCCCCGTCATTCGCTGCATGAGCCCCGATGATCAGATCGTCGTAACCGTCCCCATTCACATCCCCGGCATTGCTCACGGACAGGCCGCTCTGGTCACCGGCGGCCACCCCGTCCAGGCGGAAGCCGTCGCTGCCGTCAAGGGTGGAAAGAGACAGGGTCGCGGCGAAGCTGCTCCCCTTGCCGAAAACGACGTAGCTGGCTCCCGAACCGCTTCCCCCCGGACCCGCTCCATAAGCCCCGACGATCAGATCGTCGTAACCGTCACCGTTGACATCTCCGGCACCGCTCACGGAAAAACCGCTCAGATCCCCAGCCGATACCCCGTCCAGGCGGAAGCCGTCACTGCCGTCAAGCGCGGAAAGATCGAGCGTCGCGGTATAACCGCTCCCCTTGCCGAAAACGACATAGCTGATTCCGGGATCGTCTCGGGATCCGATGATCAGGTCACCGAATCCGTCCGCGTTCACATCTCCGGCCCCATTCACCGACCAGCCGGTATCATCCCCCGAGGCCACCCCGTTCAGACGAAAACCGTTGCTGCCGTCGAGGCTCGACAGATCCAACGATGCGGCAAAACCGCTCCCCTTGCCGAAAACGACGTAGGCGACTCCCGCATCGCTTGCCCCCGCATAGATGGCTCCAACGATCAGATCGTCGAAACCGTCACCGTTCACATCTCCGGCACCGCTGGCGGAAAATCCGCTCTGATCCCCAACCGCCACCCCGTCCAGGCGAAAACCGTTACTGCCGTCCAGAATGGAGAGATCGACAGAAGAAAGCATGGCGGGCGGCCCGGATACGGCAATCGCCTGGGCAACCTGGAGGGTCAACCCCGAAGCGACATAGTTGCGATAAGTGAGCCCACCGATGATCTCCTGGCTCGCAAGCTGCCAGTTGGCGCTGTCGGTAACGATCAGCGTATCGTCGGCGTCACCGTCGATAACCACCGTGATGTCTCCGGCAATGCGCTCCAGGCCGAGCCGGTTCAGGAGCAGGGTGTTGCCGCCGCTGCCGGAAAGATCAATGCCCTCCAAACCGGAGATCCGGCCTGCCGTTGCGGGAGCGGTCAGATCCAGACTCAGGCCGGTTCCGTCCAGATGCACGGTGTCCCAACCATTACCGCCGTCGATGCGGAAAAAGGTGGTATCGGAGACATAAATCTCGTCATCACCGCCACCGGCACGAATCACATCGGCCCCGCCCATACCGAACAGGGTTTCAGTCGCGGAAGTGCCGATCAACAGGTTGGCGCCGGCATCCCCCGTTCCCCCCAGCCAGGTCAGGCCGTTGCTACCGCCATACAGGACGTAGGCGCTGCCATAGTGGTTCGCACCGGCATAAGGCGCACCGATAATGACATCATCCCAACCGTCGCCGTTGAAATCCCCGGCGGAACCCACCCAACCCGCCTGATCACCGGGGTCCGTTCCATCCAGGCGGAAGCCGTTGCTGCCATCCAGGGAGGAGACGGCCAGAGTGGGTGACCAGGCGCCCCCGTGACCAAAGACCAGGTAGGCCGCGCCGTAGTCCGTGTTGCCCCCGACATCGTTGGCCCGGTTGGCCCCGACGATCAGATCGTCGTAGCCGTCGCCGTTGAAGTCTCCCGCCGAAGAGACGGTCCGTCCGGCGTAATCCACGTCATGCAGGCCGGTGAGGACAAAACCGTCATACACGTTCAAACCCCCGAGGGAGAAGGAACCGGCACTGCCCCACTGGGAACCGCCAAACACCACATAGGTCACACCCGCACTGTTGAAGGCTTCCGGAGTGCCGATGAGCAGATCCTCGAAACCATCGCCGTTGAGGTCTCCCGCCGAAGCGATGGAGGTGCCCGTGTAATCGTCGGCAGCCACCCCCATCAGGATGACACCCGACTCGGCATACGGCTGACCCAGATTCCCGAGGGAGGTGGTGGGATTGAAGGTGCCGTCGCGACCGAAAACCACATAAACCTTACCCGCATACATGGTATCGTCGGGCAGCCAGGCGGAAGGCGCGGCAATGGCAAGATCGTCGAACCCGTCGCCGTTGAAGTCGAAACCTCCGGTTACCGAGCTTCCCGCCGCATCCGCCGAATACTCTCCAACAAACATGGTCCCGCTCTGACCATCGAGGGTGGTCAGATTGAAGCTGGCGTTCCAGGTTCCGGTGTGGCCGAAAAGGAGGTAGGCGGTTCCGGATTGAATCCCGTCAAACCGTCCATTCACACCACCGATGAGTAGATCGTCGTAGCCATCGGCGTTGAAATCACCTGCGGAACTCACGGAAAAGCCACTTAATTCGGAATCGTTCAGTCCCTCGACGCTAAAACCGTCGCTGCCATCCAAGAGGGTGAGGTCCACCGATCCGTTCCAGGGGCCTTCCTTGCCGAATACAATATAAGTCGTTCCACCTCGGAAATAGGCGCCCGTGGTCCTGGGAGCCCCGATGGCGAAATCGTCAAAGCCATCCCCGTTCAGATCACCGATACCCTGTACGGCCATGCCGAGACCATCCAGGGAACTGCCCGCATCAAAGCGCACGCCAAAAACACCGTCCATGCTGCCGAGCTGCATCGGACTCGTCAGGCCCGCTGCGCCGCCGAAGATCAGAAAAACGGCATTGTTGGCGGAACCGTCGTATTCCGAGGAGCCGACGACCAGATCGGTGAAGCCGTCGCCGTTGACATCGCCGACTGCCGTCGGCGACCAACCCAGATGGCTGGATTCAACGCCATCCAGACGAAAACCGGCTGTCCCGTCGAGGCTGGAGAGATCCACCGAGGCCTGGATCACCTGGACCCCGGACTGGATCATCAGCAGGGCTCCGTCGCTGGAGAAGGTCTGGTAGACGGTGCCATTGGTTTCATAGGAACCGTTGCCGGTCCATTCATCCATCAGGCGAACGGAAGCCGGACCGGTCGCGTCGTAAGTGACCACCAGGGTATTGCTGGTGGAACTGGCTTCCAGCACCTCCCAACGGGAGAGGATGAGCTGATTGCCACCTCCGGATAGATGGACGATTTCGATATCCTCGATACGCCCCTGGGTCGAATCGGTCAGATCCAGGGAGACGTTGCCCGTCAATTCCAGGGTGTCGACGCCCCCGCCGCCATCCGCCAGGCCAAAACCGGCTTGACCGACGGCGATGGTGTCGTGACCGGCCCCGGCCCGGATCACTCCCGTTCCGGCAAGCGAATCCGCCCCATCGCTGCCCAGAATGGTCGAAGCGATGCTGTGGCTGCCACCGAAAACCAGATAGGCCACGCCGGAATCGGTGCCGACGAGATCGGCCCGCTGTGCGCCAAGAAGGAGATCGTCCTGCCCGTCACCGTTGAAGTCGCCGCCTCCGGAAGCGGAATAGCCGCTCCAGGTGGTCAGGCCGGCATCACCCGTCAGAACGAATCCGCTGCTGCCGTCCAGGCTGGCCGGCGTCATCAGGGCATCCCAGGTTCCGGTATGCCCGAAGATCACATAGCTGTCACCCACGGCGCTGTTGACGCCCGTGGCGGAGGTGATCAGATCGTCGATGCCATCGTTGTTGAAATCACTCGCCGAGGCCACCGGATGACCCATCCAGTCTCCGGCGACAAGGCCATCGATGCGGAATCCGTTGGTCCCATCCAGTTCGGACAACAACAGCGAGGAGGCCCATCCGGAGGCGGCTCCGAAGACCACATAGGCGGAACCGGCGGAAGCAACCCCATCCGGATCGGCAGCCCAAGCCCCGATGAAGAGATCGGCAAAACCGTCGCCGTTGATGTCGCCCGCATTGCTCACGGAGTAACCGGTCTGATCTCCGGAGCCGATGCCGTAAAGGGCAAACCCGTTGGAGCCGTTCAGAGCGGAAAGGGAGACGAGCGGATCCCAGGTCGCAGCGTGGCCGAAGACCACATAGGCCGCACCGCTGTCCACAGCCCCTCCGTCCGCTTTGGGCGCCCCGATGAGCAGATCGGCATAGCCATCCCCGTTGACATCCCCCGCGCGGCTGACCGCATAGCCACTATCGTCGTACTCGGCGACACCGCGAATCTTGAAACCGCTGGTGCCGTTCAAGTCCGAGAGATCCATCGAGCCCATCCAGGATCCGGCATGGCCGAAGACCACATAGGTGGCGCCGTAATCGTAAAGTTCGGAACCGGCGGCCCCCCAGGCCCCCACCAGAAGATCGTCGAAACCATCGCCGTTGATGTCGCCGGCGCTATCCACAGCATAACCGGCGTAGTCATCCGCCAATTCGCCCAGCAGACGGAAACCGTCCGCGCCGTTCAGGGTGGAAAGCTCCAGCAAGGCATTCCAGCTCCCGGAATGGCCGAAGACCACATAGGCCGCTCCGGAATCGGCATAGGCCCCGTCAACCAGCCGGGCCCCGATGAGGAGGTCGGCGAACCCGTCGCCGTTGACATCCCCCGCGCCCCGAACCGAATAGCCGCTTTGGTCTCCCGCCGCGACGCCGGCCAGACGGAAACCATTGCTGCCGTCCAGCGCCGACAGATCCAGTTGGGAAAGAGGTGTGCCCGACGAATCGGCGTGGCCGAAAACCACGTAAGAGACCCCGGCATTGACCATCCCCCCGACATCGGCCAGTTTGGCGCCGATCAGCAGATCGTCGTAGCCGTCACCGTTGAGATCCCCGAGGAAGTCCACCGACCAGCCGGCCTCATCCCCCGACGCCACGCCGTTGAGCCGGAAACCGGTTGCACCGTCAAGAAGCGCGAGATCGACACTGGCCGGAAAAGTGCTGCCGCCGCCACCCTGATTGAACTGGGTGGCCAGTTCATAGACCTGGGAGCCCTGGGGAGTCCACACCGAAAACCACTCCACATCGAGCAGATCAATGGTGGCATCCCCCGATTGACCGGCATCGGAAGTGGTGACCACCTGATAATCCCAGGACTGGCTGGCGGCGTTATCCTTGGTGATAACCGCCACTTCATCGCCGTTGAGGTAAAAATGCAGCTTGCCGCCACCGTCCAACTGGGTGGTCAACGGCCCCGACTGCTCGCGAATGAAATTGTTGGCCAAAGACAGCGTATCCATGCCGATACCGCCATCGACCCAGCTGTGGCCCGCACCCCAGACGGAAAAATAGTCGCTGCCCCCATTGCCGTACAGCGTGTCGTTGCCGTTGGAAACATCGATGCTGTCGCCTTCTTCGGAGCCGTAAACCGTGTCGTTGCCTTCGCCCGGCCAGACGATCAGATGATACCCGTAAGGATAACCGGGCAAGGTCAGGGTATCGTCAAAATCCGAACCGGTGACCACATGTTCCGGGTGGATGGCATCGATGAAGGTTCCACCGACCAGGGTGATTGCCCCCTGGGTATTGGAGAGGGTGTGCCCCTGAGCGTCGGTCAATTCAAAAACCAGCTTTTCGAAACCGGTCAGATCCTTGATGAACTCGTTAGTGCCCGACACCACTTCATAAAGGATGACCGCGCCGTTTGCGTTGATCACCTGGAAACCGCGCGATCCGAGGATCAAGTCAAAATTACCATCGGGATTCAGACCACCCGACAGGTATCCCTGACCACTTCCATCCACGATGGAAAAAGCCAGGACGTCCCGGTCTCCGCCGGAGCCGGGAGTCAGATAGGCCAGGGCATCCGACAGGGAGGTCGGCGTACTCCAATCGGCCCAGGTGTCCGGTTGCACCCAGTCATTGCCGGAGGTTCCCACGGAAACTTCCGCACCATACAGAAACTGACTGGCCACCACATCGCCGGTCCGGGTAATGCCCAGAAAGGCGTCGCTCTGGTTGGAAACCCCCTGAATGGTATCCCCGCCGCCCAGATAGAGATTGCCCACGGCAATCTGACCCGAATCCGCATCCTGGCTGTTATAGGAGAAGATCAACGTGTTGCCGCCGTCTCCCGACACATAATCCGCCAGAACGGTTTTATATCCCCCGGTACTGCCCAGCACCAGTTGCAGATGCGGTGTGCCCGTCACCGACACCGCCTGATCGAAGGTGAGGACCACATCGAGGTCATCGCCCACCCGGAAGAGTGACTCTTCCACGTAGCGAACCTCCATGACGTAAGGCTGATGGTTGCCGAAGTCGGGGGCACCGGAAATCGGCGCATAATCCCAGACGTGGGGAATCGTCGGATCTCCCGCAACCGAGGGGGTCAGTACGGCAACGTTGTTCCCGTTGAGATTATTGATGCTCCAGGTTCCCTTCGAGGAGAAACCGGCCAGGCTGTTGTCGAAGGTGCCGTTACTGATGCCTTGTCCATTGACCTCGATATTGTCGATCGACACCGTCGAGGAGAGGGAGCTGTCCCGAACGTTGGTCACACCGATGGCCACGGTTCCGCTGAAAGCACCCGGCGTCCAGGTGAAGGTCCGCCAGCCGCTGTCGCCGTAGTTGCCCACCTGGGCCACATCCGAGAGAATCTCCTGTGCGCCGTCGACACCCAGGAAAAAGACGAAGTCATTGAAAGGCAGGTAGTCGGCAGCCTTGAAGTCCCAGTCGAAGCTGAGGGTATCGCCATCCGCCAGAGTCACATCGAAAGAGAGGACGGAATAGTTGATAATGGGCGTATGAGCCGGCACTGCGGTTCCGGAGATGAAAATCGTGAAACCTTCCGAAACCGGCTCCCCGATCCCGTCATCCGCTGTCAGCTCGATCTCCAGATCGGAGGCCCCGTAAGGAACGGTGCCGGAGAAGGTGCCTGTGACCGGATCGAGAGCAAGCCATTGCGGCAGAGGGGACCCATCGTCCAGAGTCGCGGTGTAGGTCAGGGAATCACCGTCGCCATCGAAAAAGCTGCCGTCAGCAATGGTGTGGCTGTGCAAGCCGACACTGCTCCAGTAGACATCCGAAAGGGGAACGACCAGTGTCGGGTCGTCGTTGACGTTGGCCACGGCGGCGCTGGCGGCGCTGAGCAGCACTTCCTGGGTTCCGTGGCCATCGATATAGGAGGCCATGGCCCGGATGTAATAGCCCACATCCTCCTGAATCGGCACATAATGATCTTCCGTGGCGAGATCGATGATATCCCAGGAGATGCCATCCCCGGAACGCATCCACAGGAAGGTGAAATCGCCGACCCCGTCCCCGTCGGAGATGGCGGAGACATCGGCTTCGAGGCTCTCCCCTTCCATCGGGGAGCCGGAAAGGGTCAGGGTGCCGCCGGGAGGGGCGTTGGTGCCGTTTTCATCCCCGATGGGTGAAGCCACCAGTTCCAGGGTATAGGAGGAGTTCTCCAGGGGGCTGAACACCTCGACCCAATAGGTGCCGGCTTCCAGGTCGATGCGTATGGCCTCGGAGAGACCATCCGTGGCGGAGTAATCGATGATTTGTTCATCGGCGTTCAGCAGATAGATATCCGCATCGCCGCCACTGGTGTTGAAGTCGGCAAGGAACAGCGCCACCTGACCGTCTTCGCTCAAGTCGAAGCGATAAAAATCACTGGCCTGCTGAAACGAGACGCTCCCGGTAAGCGTGACGTGATCCCCCAGGATATCTCCCTGATCGCTCGCCGTTTCGAAGCTCTCACCCGGATTGTTCGTGCCCTGGAACAGGGTATCGATGCTGGAGGTATCCGTGGTGACATCCTCACCGGTGGTGTCGTTTCCGGTGGTCTGATCAAACGCATCGGCGGCGGCGGTCTCCTGCTTGACCTGGGTGACCAGGTTCGATTCCCGGGTCAGGGCCTCCTTGAAATGGGCCAGGGCCTGCTGGGCGGAAACCACTTCCGTCTTGCCAAGGGTGGATTGGAGAAAATTCCCCAACCCGGAATTCTTGGCGAGAAACTGGTCGGGACTGGTCCCGAAATCGACGTTGACGTTCTCGGCGGCCTGTTGCACCCCGGTGCCGATGGTGATGCCGTTGGAGGGATCACCGTCCGCGTCGAGGGTTTGCAACAAGCGCAGCATGTTGGCCGCTTTGGTCGCCCCGCTCTGATCCTTGGAGTCGACCAGCGAGAAGGGGGTGATGATGCCGCCGCCCTTGCTGGAACCCAAACTGATGCCGCCGATGGAGAAGGAGAGGGTATCCCCCGCCTTGTAATAAAAGCGGCCCTGGGAATCGGTAACGCCGTTCTGCCCCGATGAGGAGCGCACCGTGATACCCTGAACCAGGTCATCCAGAAAATAGCCGACCTGGAGCAGGGAGAGATCCACGGTGCCGCTGGCCGAAGCCCCCTTGGCGTCGGTGGCGGTCAATTTGAGAGAGAAATCACGGGTACCATACAAGGGGGTGCCGGAAAGTACACCTGTTTTGGAGTTGAAACTCAGCCAGGAGGGCAAAGCCTGTCCGTTGCCCAGCGTGGCGGAATAGGTCAATACATCGCCGGCGTTGGGGTCACTGAAGTAGGTGGCGAACGATCCGGTATAGGACTGGGCCGTCACCATGGCAGCCTTGAGGGAACTCCCCGAGAAGACCGGGCTCAGATTCAGCACGGGCGGCAGATCGATGATCGTCTTGATCGTATCCGTCAGTTGCGTCGTGGTGGTTGCATTCTCCTGGGAGGAGAGATTGGTCGTCTGCTCCCCCGTACCGCTCGATCCGGACGTGAACGAAGTGGTCGTGGTGGTGGTATTGGAGAGCGCAAGCGGATCGTTTGAGCGGTTCCCGGACAATTGCAGAACCTGGTTATAGCTGGAACTCAACATATCGTCCCGCATGAAATCGGAAGTCAACGTAGAGGTGTCCGAAGCCGACTGGGTGGTGTGACGGGTCGTCGAGCCACCCTCTTCCAGGGCATGGCGCTGAATGCCGTCGGAGTGGCTGTCCGAGGTGGCCACATCCTTGCCGCCTTCCTTGTGGCCGGCGGAATCGTCTGCCTTGACAGACGACTTGTCGTCCTGATCCGCATCGGCCTTCTTGTCGTCGTGTTTCCGATCCTCTTCCTTGCCCTTCTCCTCCTTGCCCTTCTCTTCGCCCTTGCCCTCCTCCTTGCCCTTTTCCTCGCCCTTGCCCTTCTCCTCGCCCTTACCCTTGCCCTTCTCCTCCGGTTTCGCCCCCGCGTCACCCTCTTTTTTATCCTGACGGTTCGGGTCGTCCTGGCGCTGTTTTTCAACCTCCTTGGCCTTGAGCAGTCCGACCTCGGAAACCTGATGGTGCAACCGCTGGATCAACTCCGCCGGCGCCTTGAAAACCGGCAGGGGGGGCCCACCGTCAAAATGCACCACCGTGGCGGTGCCGGGTTCCAACAAGGTGACGCTGCCACGGCCCAGGGCATCGGCGATATCCAGCACGCCGGAGCTGTGGACTACCGTGGTATCCCCCTGGAGGGTCACTTCCCCCTCCAGTTCACTGCCTCGAATGCCGATGGTGGCGGTGGGGGTCTTGATGACGGAGTGGCGTCCCTCCTTGAGATGAGCCAACTGCCCGCTGGAGTAGCGGAACATGCCGGTCACCACCGAGGCCCCGAAGGCCCCCTGGGCCGCTTCGGGACGGAAAACGTAGTGGTCCACCACCGCCCGGGCCTGCTCGCCGAGCTGAAAGACCGTCCCATCCTTCAGGGTGAACTTGACCAGGCTCTCCTCCGCAGTACGAACCTGATCCCCTTCCCGAACCGCGTCGCCCTCCTTCAGTTGCCGGGTGGCGCCATCCTTGCCGGTCACCGTGACCCGCCCCACCAGGATCTCCGCCTGACCGATGACATCGCCCCCCTCCCCCTCCGGGACGGGCCCCGCCAGATGGACCGCTCCTCCGGGCAGAGCCAGGGCCGATACCGTCTCGAAGGTCAGGGCCGCACCGTTGGCCAGTACCAGCGCGGGAGGATCAGCCCGGGCGAAATAGCCCTCGATGCGGATCGATTCGCCTTGCGGATTGGTGATGAGCAGATCCGTACCCAGCCGCTGATAATCGCCCTGCAACAGATAGGAGGCATCCGGCAATTGCAGGATCTCCTGGCCCGGCAGCAGAGAAATACCTTTCTCCTTTACCCACAGTTGTGGAAAAACTGCCGAAGAGGAAGAATGGGAAGGGGTGGCGACCATGGGGGCTATCCCTGAAAGTGGAAATTGGCCTGGAGCGGCTCTGCCGCATACGTGCGCACAGTACAGGAAATTGTGGCAACAATAACTCAGTTTGGCAATATTTTTGACGGATTAGACCATCCATTTTCCATGCAGAACAAATGCCATTCGACAAGCTTTCAAACCTACATTTCGGCATATCAAGAAAGGGTACTTCACCGGCCGGGAGCTTGCCTTTTCCCAGGACAGATTATTGAAAGCCGTTGCTGCCACGAGCGTATTGGATTACAAATAGAACGCATTGCAATACCGATTCGAGAGGGCGCTTGAAAATAAGCAGTAATTATAATTGAAAATTTAAGATGTGTATTGGCCTGGCTTCGGTTGGATTGACCGCGTTTTGCAACGCCCTTCGCAATCATTCATTAATAGTGCCATTTCCTGTTTCAGGTAAAAGTCCGATGGATGCATGGCTTTTGCAAAGCGTCGTACCGCTACCCCGGCCAACGGCAGGGAAGAGACGGTCCCGCCAGACCCTGGGATGGTTGGCATGGCTCTGCCTCCTGCTGCCCGGATGCCAGGCCGATGAACAGGCCGAATACCGACCCCGCTATGCCGACCAGGCCGTCGAACAAAATTCCGTTTACCTTTTCGGCGTTCACCCCCTGCACAATCCGGAACGTCTCTTCGCGATTTATCAACCTCTGGTAAATTATATCAACCGCCAGTTGCAAGGCGTCCAGTTGAAATTGGAAGCCTCCCGCAACTATGCCTCCTATGAGGAAAAGCTTTACTCCGGACACTATCACCTGGCCCTGCCCAACCCCTTCCAGACCATCAACGCCCTGGAGAAGGGTTACCGGGTCTTCGGCAAGATGGGGGACGACCACAACTTTCGCGGCATCCTCCTGGTTCGCCGCGACAGCGGCATTCGGGAAGTCGCCGACCTGAAGGGAAAAGCGGTCAGCTATCCGGCGCCCACCGCCCTGGCCGCCACCATGCTGCCCCAGTGGTTCCTGCACTCCCAGGGGCTGAACGTGACCACCGATATCGAGAATCGCTATGTGGGTTCCCAAGAGTCCTCGATCATGAATGTCTTTCTGGGACACACCGCCGCCGGCGCCACCTGGCCTCCCCCCTGGAAAGCCTTCAGCAGGGAGAGACCCGAGCTGGCCGAACAGTTGGAAGTGAAATGGCAGACCGACAGCCTGCCCAACAACGGACTCGTGGCCCGTAAAGAGCTACCTCCGGATCTGGTGCGGCAGGTGGCCCACATCTTTTTCGCACTGCATACCCATCCCGAAGGAGAGGCCATCCTCGCCCCCATGGCCCTCAGCCGTTTCGAGGAGGCCGACAACGAGACCTATGCCCCGGTGAAAGCCTTTATCGCCCTCTTCGAGCAGCAGGTGCGACCCGTCCGGGAAAAACCATGACCTCCGCCACCCGTTCCCGCCTCGCTCTCTCCCTGCGCAATCAACTGATACTGGGCGTCGCCCTGGTGCATGCCGTGCTGATGACCGTGTTCGTCTTCGACCTGGTGGAGAGACAACGGGAATTTCTTCACATTCAGGGGGAAAAACAGGCCGTCAGTCTGAGTCAAACCCTGGCGGCAAACAGCATCTCCTGGGTACTCGCCAACGACGTGATCGGCCTGGAGGAGGTACTGAACGCCCTGAAAAACTATCCTGAACTGCGATACGCCATGGTGCTCTCTCCCCTGGGCAAGGTCCTGGGACACACCGAACGCCACCTGAACGGAAAATTCGTGGTGGACCCGGTCAGTCGCCGTTTGACCGATCACTTGCCCGCCACCGCCATTCTGGTTTCCGACCATCAGCTGCTTGATGTCGCCGCCCCCATCCTGCTCCAGGGAGAATTGATCGGTTGGGCCCGCATCGGTCTCGGTCAACTCGACAACCAGGCGGGATTGCAGCTCGTCACCCGGAAGGGTCTGATCTATACGCTCATCGCCATCCTGATCGGCGCCGTCTTCGCCACGCTGCTGTCACGAGGCTTCACCCGAAGACTGAACACCTTGCTGGAAGTGGTCGACGCCGTCCGGGACGGGCGGCGCGACCTGCGCGCCCCCGAAAACCGCAACGATGAGTTGGGACGCCTGGCCGATGGTTTCAACCGCATGCTGGATGCCCTCCTGAAAGAGGAACAGGCCCTGCTCCAGGCCCACTTCCGACTCTCGGAATCCCGAGTGCAATCCGAGGAGATCACCCTTCAGTTGCGTCAGAGCTACGAGAGCCTCCAGCAGGAACGCAACAAGCTGCACACCATTATTCACAGCATCCGCGAAGGCATCGTGGTCACCAACTTCCAGGGCGACATCGTGCTGATCAATCCGGCCACGGAAGGCCTGTTGCAGAAAAATCGCGATCTGATCGAAGCCGATGGTTTCTTCAACCTGGCCGATGACGCAACCTTCATGCACACCTGCCTGGAAAGCGGCGACGACGACCTTTCCCATACCCTGCGCTACAAGGGCAAGGATCTGCACTTTTTCGCTTCCACCTTCCGGGAAGGGGGACGCGCCATCGGTTCCCTCGCCCTGATCCGTGACATCACCGAGGAGAGAAAACTGAAGGAGCAGTTGCATGAAATCATCGCCAAAGCCCCCTTCGGCATCGTGGTAGCCGATGATCAGGAGATCATTCGCGTCTTCAATCCCAAATCATCTCATCTCTTCGGCTATGAGACCGAGGAGATCCTCGGAAAACCCCTGACCGATCTGCTCTCCCCCACCTTCCGCCGACGCCAGGAAGTGGAATTGCGCCACCGCTTTGCTCGCGGTACGGATCAGGCCCCGAAAACGCTCTACTTCGAATCCGAAGCCACGCACCGGGATGGCTCCACCTTCCCCATCCGCATGGCCCTCAACCCGATGATGCTGGACGGACGCGACGCCATGGTCTGCATGATCGCCGACATGACCGAGGAGAAGCTGCTGATCGACGATCTGATCCGCTCGGAAAAGATGGCCGGATTGGGCAGCATGGTGGCGGGGGTGGCTCATGAAATCAACACACCGGTCGGCATCGGCGTCACCGCCGTTTCCGAATTGAAGGAAAGAACACAACAATTTGTCAGTGTATTAAAATCAGAAGGCATCAGCGAGGAAGAATTAAAAGAGTATTTATCATCCACAACACGCCTGATCACCCTGATACAAGGCAATCTGGAACGGGCTGCGGATCTGGTGCGCAGCTTCAAATCCGTGGCTGTGGATCAGTCCAGCGAACGACTGCGCACTTTCCGCCTGAGAGAGTATGTGGAATCCACGGTGCTGACCATGCACCACGAATTCAAGAACACCAAACTGTCCGTCCTCGTCCAGTGTGAGGAGACCCTGGAGATTCACAGTTATCCCGGTGTCTTCTCCCAAATTGTGATCAATCTGTTCAGCAACTCCCTGATACACGGCTTCGATCCGGGAGAGGAGGGGATGATCCGCATACAGATGACCGTGGAGGGTAAACATCTGCGCTTCACCTACCAGGATGACGGTCACGGCATGACGGAAGAGACCTGCCGCCGGGTCTTCGAACCGTTCTACACCACCCGCCGGGACCGGGGAGGCAGCGGGCTCGGCATGCACATCGTCTACAATCTGGTCACCCAGACCCTCAATGGCACCATCTCCTGCCAGAGCAGCCCGGGACACGGTGTGAACATCGTGATCACCATGCCGCTGGCCACGCCGGAAGGAACGCAAAACCCGGATGATTCCCCGATGTGACCTGCTGCCGCCGCGTCAACTCTTCTCCAGACACCCCTCCCGGTCATAGGTCACCTCCTGCAACTGGTGACAACCGATCAGATCCACCACGATATCGAACGCCTTGATCAGCTCCTCGCCCTCCCGCTTGAGATAGAGGCCCGAATAGGGCATGGAACGACAGGTCAGGGAGAAGTCGGGCCGGTGCAGCTTCAAATGCACGTTCTGCCGCAGAAAATTGGCCCAGCGGAACTCGATGAAAAAGGCCTTGGCCTGCTTCTCGGGCAGGTACTTCTCCTCCTGGCACATGGGGCGATGCCGGGTTTTCAACACGTCCTTGGTGTAGCAGCCCAAGTCACGCACCCAGCGCGCCATGGTGCGATACGGGTCGTTGAGCAGACCGTTGACGTGATGGGGCAACAGTCCGGGGTTGAGCGGACCGTTGCCCTTTTCGTCCCACAACCAGCACAAATGGCCCTCGATCATCGATTGCCAGAACTGATCCGGCTCCAACACCGACCAATCGTCCACCACATAGGCGAAGACATATTTGGACTCTTCCGGAATGACCTCAGAACGATACAGAGCCGTGCACAAATGGTGATGATCCGCCAGGTAGAAGACCTTTCCCGGTCCGATCACCACCGGCACCAGATTGCCTTCCTCGCAGAGTTCGTCTTCCAGGGTGCCCTTGAGGTGGAGCGCTTCCAGGGTTTTGCGTTTGCAGTCCACCGATACCATACCCACGGCAAACTGGGTCGGTCGCCCGGAAGCGACCGGCATGCAGAAGATATCCCCCTTTTCCAGGGTATGCTTGCAATTCTTCATGATCTATTCGTCTTCCGTCTGGTTGAACACCACCCACAAAATGCCTTCGAAGCGAAAAATCTCCAGGCGTCGTTCCCGCATCCAGTCGTTGGCCATGCGTTCCCAATCGATGTAGCGCACAAAGGGCTCGGGAACCTGATCGAGGGCGCCGCTCTCCAGATGCAGTTCCTCCATGACATCGCCGGGATCCCCTCCCAGAATGCGCACCTCGCCCATCTCCTGCAGGGCGGTGACGAAGGAGTCCCCCTGGGTGTAGCGGCGAAAGAAGAGGGCGGCGCGCTGCGGCTGTTTGAGGCCACGAACCTGTTCAAACCAGAGGGGAAGGGTGTGGGCGTCGATTCCCATGGCCTTGAACAACTCGCCATAAGGACCCGCCACATAGGAAAACTCCAGCTCCTCCGGCTCCGCCCCCAGGAGCGCCTCTTTCTCCTGCCACTCTTCGAGACTGTGGAAAAAATGGGGGATGGCCCCCCGGCCTCTTACCCTGACCTGAATGAGTTCCGTCTCAGCCATCTCCGCCTCGCTTACGATACCCGTGAGACCATCTCGAACAACCACTCCTCCAGCAGATCCACCCGACGGTCCCAACTGTTTTCCATGGCGATGGCCCGCCGCTCCCCGGGGTCTCCCGGTCCGCCCTCCCGAATGGCCCGCTGCAGCGCCCCGATCCAGGAGGAGACATCATCCTCCACCAACCCCACCACCCCGGACAACTCCCGTAGGGTGGCGAAGGCGGGGCTCACCAGGGGAACCATGGAGCCCAGATAATCGTGCAGTTTCTGGGGGTACCCCGCCGCCCACCAGCCGGGTTCGGCCCGATAGATGATGGTGTTGACATCCATGTGCCGTATATAGACCGGCAACTCGCCATAAGGTTTAACACCCAGAAAATGGATGTTGGGCATGGCGCGACACGCTTCCAGATCCGCCTTGGCGCGAATCTCCCAATCGGTTTGGGGACGATCGGCGATTTTGACGTTGCCCACCAGCGCCCAGTGCCATTGCGGGCGCTGCCGCGCCACCTCCAGAATGGTGCGGAAATCGATCTTGGGGGTGATCTGGCCCACATAGCCGATGCGAGGCCGGGGAATGGCGGCCAGATCGGCCGGGCAGGGCTGATGATCCGCGGCCAGCACGGTGTCGATATCGGTGCCGTTCAACAGGATGCGGGCTTTCTCCGGGCCGGGAGGCGGCATGGCCTGCCGCACCGTATCGGAGATGGTGGTCAGCAGATCGGCGCGGCGACACAGCCAGGCCTCCTGCTGCATCTGGCTCTCCGTCCAGCCCGGCGTCATCTGGGCATACATGTCGAAGGCATGAAAGGCCACATGGGGCTGGCCCATCCAGGCGATATAGGGCACGAAATCGGGATGGAAGAAAAAGAGGATGCCCCGCTGCCCCGGACGCAACCCCGCCAGCTTGAGCAGATGCCGGGCATGCAGGCGATAGACGGCCTGATCCCAAAGGGGGAGTTTGGGCCAGCGCGCCGCGAGGCGTCCGGGCCGGTCCACCACCACCCCGTCCATGGCCACTCCCCGACTCAGCCAGTCGGCCTGTTGCCAGCGGGGGCCGCCCCGTTCCCACACCGTCATGGGTCCGATGGTATAGACCACCGGCCAGCCGCGCCGTCCCAGCCGGGAGAGCAGTTGTTGCCGGTTCATCCAAAAACCTTCCCAGGGATTCGGCCCGAAGGCCACGATGGGCAGACGCGGTGTGGACATGCTAAACCCCCTTGTCCTGCAACCACCACTCCAGCAGGGCCAGTTGCCAGAGTTTGGAGCCCTTCAACGGGGTATGGTGGGCCAGCGGCTCGGCCAGGAGACGTTCCACGTGGGAGGGGCGGAACAGCTCCCGTTGCCGGGCGCGCTCCGAAGTCAACACCTCCCGCACCCGGAGCAGAACCTCACCCTGGAGATCTTCCAGAGCGGGTACCGGGAAATAGCCCTTGGGCCGATCGATGACCTCCGCCGGGAGCAGGGTCCGCGCCGCTTCCTTCAACAGCCACTTGCCCCTCTCCCCCGCCTTGAAGCGGGCGGGAATGCGTCCTGCCAGCTCCACCAGCTCGTGATCCAGGAAGGGCACCCGCGCCTCCAGACCCCAGGCCATGGTCATGTTGTCCAGCCGTTTCACCGGATCGTCCACCAGAATGACGGCGGTGTCGAAATGCAGCACCTTGTCCAGAGGACCACAGCCCGTCAGGCCGGCAAAGTGGTTTTCCACCCTTTCCAGGGTGTAGTCCCGCTCCACCCAGTCGGGTTGCAACACCTTGGCGATCTCCTCGTGGCTGCGGTCGAAATAGAGACGGATGTAATCCTGCAGGGGTGTCCGGCTCTCCCGCATGGGCGGATGCCAGAAGTAGCCCGCGAAGACCTCATCGGCCCCCTGCCCGCTCTGCACCACCTTGACGTGGCGGGAAACCTCCCGGGAGAGCAGGAAAAAGCCCACGTTGTCGTGACTGGTCATCGGTTCCGACATGGCCCCGATAGCCCGGGGCAGGGCCTGCAGCATCTCGGAGGTGGCGATGGGGAGGCGATGGTGTCGCGTGCCGAAATGGGCGGCCACCCGATCGGAGTAGCGGAACTCGTCCCCCTCCTTGGCCCCCACCGCCTCGAAACCGACGGAAAAGGTCTCCAGCCCGGCCCGCCCCTGTCCCGCCTCGGCGAGCAGAGCCACGATCAGGCTGGAATCGAGCCCCCCCGAAAGCAGCACCCCCACCGGGACATCCGCCACCAGGCGGCGTTTGACCGCCAGGCGCAACGCGGCCAGCACCCGCTCCTGCCACGCTTCGAAGGAGGGTTCCCTCTCCTCGACTTCGCCCCCGATCCGCAAAGACCAGTAGAGGTGATCCCGAATGGCTCCGTCCGGTTGCACGATGCGCACCGTGGCAGGCGGCAGTTTGCTCACCCCCGCCAGCAGGGTGTGCGGCGGCGGAACCACCGAATGCAGGGTCAGATAGTGGTGCAACGCCTGTTTGTCGAGGCGGGTGTCCACCCCGCCGGCAGCCAGCAGCGCGGGCAGGGTGGAGGCGAAACGCAGCCGTCCCGCGCTGCGGGCCAGATAGAGCGGCTTGATGCCCAATCGGTCACGGGCCAGCACCACCTCACCCGTGTCAGCGTCCCACAAGGCGAAGGCGAACATGCCCAGAAAACGGCTCACCGCCTGCCAGCCCCACTCCCGGTAGGCCTTGAGAATGACTTCCGTGTCCCCGCTGGTCAGGAAGCGGTGTCCTTTGGCCTCCAGCTCCTGCCGCAGGGCTTCGAAATTGTAGATGCAGCCGTTGAAGACCAGCACATGGCCGCTTTCCGGATCGATCATGGGCTGCCCGGCCCGATCCGACAGATCGAGGATCTTCAGGCGGCGATGGCCGAAACCCACCGGGCCGTTCAGATGCAGACCGTGCTGGTCCGGTCCCCGCGAGATCATGGAGGCCATCATGCGTTGCAGGGGTTCCCCCTCCACCCGCTGCCCGTCGAAACGTATTTCCCCGCACAAACCGCACATGGCACTCACCCCTCTCCGGCAGGGAACCCCGCGGGAACGAAACCCCGAGCCAGCAGGATCTCCCGAATGCGCTCCACGGGCCATTTGCGCCGGAACAGCTCCCGGTTGCCATGGCGGGAGCGGTCGTACTCTTCCTGGGAGAGGTGGGGCATGGAGGCGGAATGCATGTGGATGAAAAGAGCGTGCGGTTCGTACCAGCAGTCATAGCCGGCCTGGCTCAAACGCAGGGAGAGGTCGGTATCCTCCATGAAGACCAGGTCGTATTCCTCATCGAAGAAACCGACCTCCTCCACCGCCCGGCGGCGCAACAGCACGCCGGTGCCCATGAAGGCCTCCAGACGCAAGGAGCGGTTGACCTCCGGCGCTTCCCGGTGGAAACCGGGCAGGTGATAGAGGGGCAGGCCGTCGGCGCCGAACCGGGCGCCGCAGGTCTGCACGCGCCAGTCGGCAGCCGCCTCGCCCTCACCGGGCAACAGAATGCGCCCCTGAACCGCCCCGCAGCCCGGCTCCGCGGTCATGCGCCCCAGGAGGAACTCCAGCCACGGTCCGGCGGGGAACATATCGGTATTGATCAGAAAGAGAAACTCCCCCTCACTCGCCGCCAGTGCCTGATTGTTGGCCTTGCCGAAGCCCCGGTTTTCGGCGTTGCGGATCACCTTGACCCGTTCCTGCCCCGCAAGCGTTTGCAGAAGTTGCGGCATGCCCTCCTCGCGAGAGGCGTTGTCCACCAGGATCAACTCCCAGGGTAAATGGGCGGTGTGGCGCTGCAGACTCTCCCACAGATAGGCCAGAAGCGGGGTCTGATTGAACACCGGCACCAAAATGGAGGTCAGGGGCGTACTCATTTGCCTTTTTTCTTTTGTCCCTTGCCGGACTTGCCGATAAGGGGGGTAACGGTGGACGTCTTGAGGGGCGGACGCGACAGGACGGGGGCCGGAGGAACCGGTGGGGAGACAAGCGGTGTCGGAGCCATGGGCTGGCCGGGCATGGGGCCCAGCTTTTCCCGCAGGCTTTGACCCAGATCCCGTTCCCGTTCCAGGGCCTTGTCCAACTGAACCCGCAACAGGGCGTTCTGCGCCTCCCGTTGTCCCAGCAGGGCGAAGGCGGCGCGGATCAACTCCGGAACCTTGACCAGACGGGGCTCGGCGACACCGCCGGCGGGCAGAATGCCCGCCGCGTCCAGGACGTGGACCAGCACCTCCGGGGCCAGACCGGCCAGCCAGGCGGCCTCCTGCAGGGAGAGTGCCGGGTGATCCCGCCAGCGGTTCAGGGCTTCGGAGGCAATAAGGGCTTCGCTCATGGTTGATGTATCTCGATTGGCAATACGTTGAACGCGGACGACGAACCATCATGTCTCATGGTGGCGTCATTGGCAATACGGAGGATTCCATGCAGGCATTCAAGGAGTGAAAGATGGAGATCACCGACCCTGCCCTGGTCAAGGGCCTGGTATCCTGGCTCGGCGTGGTTCTCTTCTCGGGAGGCGTGGTCACCCTGGGGGTGAAACTCGGCTCCTGGAGCGGCAGACAGTGGGTCGTGGCCCGACCGCCGCGCCAATCCCTCAGACCCGTGAAGGAGAAGGCCTCGCTCCTGGCGCGCACCGAACCCGACTTCGAGATGTAGAACATTGCAGCGCGGGAACCGGGCTGCGCGGCAGGAAGGTGTGCGGGTAAACGGGGGTTCGGGGGGGATTATCCCCCCCGACTTACTCCAGGGCAGCGCCCTGGGACTCTTCCTTTTGCTGTTGACTTCCGACCCCATGGGGTCCAGGGGGCACCCCTGGGACTATTCCTTTCGCCGTTGACACGATCATGCTGCACCGTGCAAGGGTCTGAATAGTTACCCTGGGCGGTCAGAAGCTGTCGAATTCCTCCGCCAGGCGCATTTCCGGGCCGGTCAGCAGGTTGATCTCCGTCGCTGCCGGTTTCTTCGAATCAGCACTCCGTTTGGGTTGGTATACCGCCGGCTGGCGCCGGGTCGCCTTGCTCCGGGCACTCTCTTCGGCTACGCCCGTTTTGGCCGGTGAGATCCGCCCCCCCAGCCGGAAGAAGGCGATGGACTGAGCCATCGTATCGGCCTGCACGCTCAACTCTTCGGAAGTGGCCGCCAGTTCCTCGGAAGAACTGGCATTTTGATGCACCACCTGGTCCAGCTGCTGAATCGAATCGCGGATATGTTTGATCCCCTCCCGCTGTTGCCGGCTGCATTCCGCGATACCCCGAATGCGGGTAGCCGTCTCCTGGATATCGGGCACGAGCTGCCCGATGATCGATCCCGCCTGCTCGGAGATGTTGACACTGGAAACGGAGAGATGGCTGATCTCGCCGGCAGCCACCTGGCTTCTTTCCGCCAGTTTCCGGACCTCCGCCGCCACGACGGCGAAACCTTTTCCGTGTTCCCCGGCCCGGGCCGCTTCGATGGCGGCATTCAGCGCCAACAGATTGGTCTGGCGGGCAATCTCCTCGATGATGCCGATCTTCGAGGCAATCTCCTTCATGGCCGTGACCGCCTGATTGACGGCTTCGCCCCCTTTGGTGGCGTTCCGCGAGGCCTTGACGGCCAGAGTCTGCGTTTCGTCGGAGCTGTCCGTATTGAGCTGGCAGCTCCCCGTTATCTCACCCATGGCCAATGAAGTCGTCTCCAGGGAGGCGGTCTGCTCGGTCGTTCCCTGGGCAATCGACTGGGCCGCCTCGGCTATTCCCCGGCTGCCGATGGCGATCTGCTCCGCTGCCAAGGTGACCTCGCCCACAATGCGCTGCAGTTTGTTCACCATGTTCTGCACCGCCAGATGAATACCGGTTGCCCGATCGGAATCGCCGAAGGCCATGCTCAGGTCGCCATCGGCCACCCGACCCGCCAGTTCCGCAATGAGCTGCGGCTCCCCGCCGACCTGGCGCAGGATGATGCGGAGATTGAAAAGGGCCAAGGCAGCGGCCATCAGCAACACCAGGATCAGTACCCCGATGGCCGTGCGAACGGTTTCGGTGCTGGTGGCATCGAACTGACTATCCGCCTCTTCGGCCTCCTGCACCATGGAATCATGAATAACGCCGATGATGTCGATGATCTGATTTCTCAAGACATCGACATCCCCGTCGATGCGATGCAGCTTTTCATTAGCCCCCTGATCACCGTGCATTATCGCACTGACCGCATCAAAGTACTCCGTTTCGATGCGATTTACATAGTTCCGGCACAACATGGAGAGTTTATCCGAGTTGGCACGCTCCTCGGGGGTGTCGACCATCCTGGCCACGGCGGTGAGATCCTCTCTCATCCGCGCGGTCGCCTCTTTCAGAGAGCGTCGGGCCTCGTCCAGGTTTTGATTGATGGCGGCATCAGCTGCGATGATATAGATCCTCTCCAGCCGCTGGGTGATCTCCCCCATGGAAATGGCATCCTTGAAACGATCCGCCCCTTCATTCTGGAAATGGGCCTGGATCGACATGGAGTGGATCTGATAGGCCACCAACACCCCGAAAATGGCTATCAGAATCGCAAAAGAACCGATCATTCTTGTCCGCAATCGCATGTCATTCATTCGTTTTTACCTCAATCGCTGCATTGTCCGGGAAGATCCCCTGACCGGGGATTTCGTTATCGATAAGCCGTCCAACACGGCCGTGATGCAGTGGTGGTGACATTTCACCAGCCACTGTGCTCGGTTTTCAGTTGCGGAAAGCAACCGCTTCTTAAGGTAAGCGCCTGGTAAGGTTCCGCACCGCCTCCAGTAATAAATGATATTCAGGTACATGAACTGGCCAAATGAGCGTGACTGATTATGTAATTGAAGAGTGAAGGATATCCGGTATGAAAAGGAACAAGAGGAACATACTGACTTCGCGCATTCAGGACAGACCTATCGAAGCGCATCCTGCTCGCATTGTAGATCTTAATGAGAATTTGTCAACTTATATTTCAATGTGCCAAAAACTCCCGATACGGAAGTTTTGTATCGTGTAACACCGTTGAGACAGGTGGCGAGAAGGACCGCACGGACTTTATTCCGTTTCTGTTTCATTTTTGCATTATTGCAGGGGTCTGGGGACCATCATGGTCCCCAGCAGGGGTTTGGGGACGGAGTCCCCAATGTGTTGTCTTTGACTTATTTTTGTTCTTTTATTCCCCTGAAAGGAGAGCCTTCCAGGGGAATAAAAGAACAAGAGAAAACCAAAAACAGAACCTT
>JADGAQ010000011.1 GCA_015231925.1 Magnetococcales bacterium | reverse complement strand
CCAAAAAGAAACGACGCACCCAGCAAGCCCCAGCGAATATTGGAAAAAACCCCGCCGTAAACCGTCTGCAGCCCGGCCAACGCCGCCACATAGAAGAAAAGACAAAAATAAAAAATAGCATGCATGATGTCGCGATGGTTGAAAGTTGGGGGTTGCGCCGACGCCGCCTCCTTGGAGTTTAGCAGGGTGTTCCCCGCGATACCAGATTCCCCATTCCTCCAGGACAATCCCCTGTGTAAGCCCCGGAAATCGGCCTGTCTCTCGGAACAACCCTGTGGTAGCATTCACCGGCTTGTTTCGAATTGCGGCGACACATGGAAAACGGGACTGCCGACCCATCGCCCCAACCGGTCTTGCCCAGGGATACACCGGAAACCATGACCACCCCTCCTCCGCTCGGCATCCTGATTCTGAACTGGAATGGCAAACGGTGGCTGGAGACCCTGCTGCCCTCTCTCGCCAAACAATCGGGCGTTCCGGTGCGCCTCTATCTGGTGGACAACGCCAGTACGGACGACAGCCTCTCCTGGGTCGAAGAACACCATCCCGAGGTGATCCACATCCGTTTTCCCCAAAATCTGGGCTACAGCATGGCCTACAATCTGGCCATGCCCATCGCTTTCGACGATGGCTGCGACTGGGTCATCTGGGCCAACAACGATCTCCGGCTCGAAGAGGGCTGCCTGCAAGCCATGCAACGCGCTACGGAATCCTCCCCCTGCGCCATTCTCGGTCCAGCCTTCCTGGACTGGGAATCGGACCAACCCAATGGCTACATGTGTGGCAAACACCCGCAACTGCTCCCCGCCATGCGTCAGGGCAGTCGCGAAGTCCAGGAGGTGGATTGGGTGGAAGGCTCGTTCCTGATGGTCAACCGGGCGTGTGTGCAACAGGTGGGCGCGCTGGACCCCTTCCTCTTCTTCTACTGGGAGGAGACCGATTTCTGCCGCCGGGCTCGATATCAAGGCTTTCGAGTGGGTTTGGTCCCCAACGCCCTGGCCCGCCACTTCGCCGGCGGCTCCATGGCGCAGAATCAGGCGGTCAACCGTTTGAAATCACGCAACTATTATATTTACAAACTGGCGGATCCCAACCGCTCCTTCCTGGCAAACACCGGCTCGGCGTTGCACCTGTTCCTGGCCCGATGCCGACAATTCCTCTTCCGGTGGCAATGGCGTCCCCTGCTTGCGGAAGGGGCGATTTTCGGGGGGATCCTGCGCGACCTCCTACCCATTCACGGCAAATGGCGACGGGATCGCGAGCGGATTCGCCCGCCTCTGACCACCTCGGCGTACGCCCACATCACCCCGACGGTCATTTACCCCTCTCCTTCAGGAGAGAGGTGATCCGCTGCAAACGGATTCGTACATGGCCACATACTCCCGAATCAGCATCTCCCAGGAGAAGCGCCGGAAGGCCGCCTCCTCCCGTTCCCTTGTCGGCAGGGCCTGCGGCATTTCCGCAATGGCCTGCCGCAAGCGCCCCTCTTGCGCCATGTCGATCAGTCGCGCCCCGGTTCCTTCCGCCAGCCACTGGTAGACCGGTCCACGATGGGCGATGACCGGCACACCCGACAACATCGCCTCCACCGTCACCAGTCCGAAGGCCTCGGTCAGGGAACACAGCACGAAGAGGTCCGCCGCGCCGTAGAGCAGGGCCACACGCTCCGCAGGCCAGGTCAGGAAGCGGAAGCGGTCGCCCAGCAGACGCCGCCCCTCCTCCTCCAGCGCCGGGGTATCGCCCGTGCGCTGCCCCGCCGCCACCAGCCAGTAACGCTCCGGTAATCCGCCCATCTCCTGCAGCAGGTAGTCGATGCGTTTGTGTTCGCGCTTCAACGCCGCCACCGTCAGCACCAGCACCGCCTCGGGCGGAATGCCCAACTCCCGCCGCACGGCTTCCCGGCTTAGGGCCGTGCGTGGGTGAAACCGGTCCGCGTCCAGGCCGTAGGGCAAAAGAAAGAGGCGTCGGGCCTCCATGCCGAAGCTCACCGCCTCTTCGAATCCCGGACCCGTCAGAAGCTGGGCGTAGTCGCAGCGATGGTGGTAATGCACTGCGGGGGATGGCGCACCGTTGCAGTAGAGCAGCTTGAAATGGCCGCCGAAACGACGCCGCAGATGAAACAGGGCGCTGCCCATGACCAGTTCGTTGTAATGCACCAGATCATGGCCGCCCCGGCGAAGATGGGCGTAGATCGCGAGAGCGAAGGAGCGTTTTTCCAGCAGATTGGCGCGGAACTCCCCGAACCAGCGGGCGGGAAGGTCGTGGCGGTGCAGGTTCGGCACCACCACTCGCCGCTCTTCCGGCTCACCGCCACCGGCGAAGAGGGTCACATCCAGATCGGGAACCCGGCGGCGCAGATTCTCGAACAGACTGCCGGTAAAGGCCTCGAATCCGCGATGAATGCGACCGTGTCCGGTGGAAACCAGGGCTATTTTCACGTCTCTTCCCGAGGGAGTGGCTAAACGGCAACGAGGTAGCAGCATCCTTTTAATCTTTATCTTTTAATTATCAAAAAAAGAAAATGTTCTGTCCGTTGACTTTTTTTATTTGCTCTTTTATATATCTATAATATTTGTGGACTCATTTTATACAGGAGAAAGAAAGTCAAAGGATAGAACATTTTTCTTTTTTTGATAGTTAAAAGATAAAATATTAAAAGGAATCTGCCCTCCACCGCAAAAAGCGGGCCTCGCGGCCCGCTTCTTCGGTACTGCTGTCACAACCGGATCGTCACGCGGCAAAATTGGCTGCCACGAACTCCCAGTTCACCAGATTCCAAAAAGCCTCGACATACTTGGGCCGGGCATTGCGGAAATCGATGTAATAGGCATGCTCCCACACATCGCACGTCAACAAAGCCTTCTTGCCCTCGGTCATCGGGGTCCCGGCGTTGCTGGTGCTGAGCAGATCCAGCGACCCGTCCGCATTCTTGACCAGCCAGCCCCATCCGGAACCGAAAGTGCCCACCGCCGTCTTGGTGAAGGCCTCCTTGAAGGCCTCGAAAGAGCCGAACTTGGCATTGATGGCCTCGGCCAAAGCGCCGCCGGGAGCGCCGCCACCCTTGGGGCTCAGGCAGTTCCAGTAAAACGTGTGGTTCCATACCTGAGCGGCGTTGTTGAACACCCCACCGGAGGATTTGCGAACCACTTCCTCCAGGCTCAACCCCTCCAGATCGGTCCCCTTGACCAGATTGTTGAGGTTGGTGACGTAGGTCTGGTGATGTTTGCCGTAATGAAACTCCAGGGTCTCCCGGGAAATATGGGGAGCCAGATCATCCATCCCGTAAGGGAGTGCAGGCAATTCAAAAGCCATGTTCGTTTCTCCGTGTCTCAAGGGGCCGATTACAGCTCGCTGGCGTGTTGAGCCAGATAGCTGGCCACACCGTCGGTGCTGCCCTTCATGCCCGGCTTGCCCTTGTTCCAACCCGCGGGGCAAACTTCACCATGCTGCTCGGTGAACTGGAGGGCATCCACCATGCGCAGCATCTCGTCGACATTGCGCCCCAAAGGCAGGTCGTTGATCACCTGATGCCGCACCACACCCTTGGCGTCGATCAGGAAAGAACCCCGCAAGGCAACGGTGTCATTGATCAGCACATCGTAGTCACGGGAAATCTGCTTGCTCAGATCGGCCACCAGGGGATACTGCACGGGACCGATACCCCCATCCTTGATCGCCGTGTTGCGCCAGGCCCAGTGGGAGAAGTGGGAGTCCACCGACACACCGATCACCTCCACGCCACGATTCTTGAACTCCTGCAGACGATGGTCGAAGGCAATGATCTCCGAGGGGCACACAAAGGTGAAGTCCAGCGGATAGAAGAACAAAACCACATACTTGCCCTTGTACTCCGACAAGCTGAGGGACTTGAAGGAGCCATCCGGCATCACGGCCTGGGCGGTGAAATCGGGGGCCTGCTTGGTGACCAATACGCTCATCGTTTCATCTCCTCAATCGTGCAAATCAAGGGGCGCTTTGCCCCGAAAACGGGTTCATTGTTTCTCCCAGACGCCTTGCAGCGGATCGTTTCGATCTGGCTGTCAATTTATAATCAATTTTGTTGCCGTGTCAACAGAAAAATCGCATTCCCTCTTCCTCTTTCGCCTTCGGCATCCACTCCTTCGTTCAGGACTTTTTAACATTGCACGGATTATGCTTGCTTTTGAGCCTCAATGGATCTCACGGATTTCCAACGGGTCGACGGATCGAAGATGAAGCCTCTTTGCCAGGTTATTGCCGTTCTATTGACACTTGCCACCCTGTTTTGCGCGGAAGCCCCGGCTGGGGAGGTGCTTCGCTCCAGCGTAGGGCATGCCTCGGGAGAGTACACCCTGCACCTGGAGATGCGCGTACAGGGAGAGCCCGAACTGCTGCGCAAACTCATCACCGATTTCGATCATCTTGGACAACTCAACCGAACCATCGTGGAGAGCCGCCGCCTGGCCTCGGACAAGCCACGGGTCGAAAAGATGCGGGTGGTCATGCAGGAGTGTCTCTTCCTCTTCTGTCCCCGCCTGGTGCAAACCCAGGAGGTGCGGCAGACGGATAACGGCGATTTGATGGTGACCATCGTACCCGAAGAGAGCGATTACGAAAAAGGGAGTTCCCTCTGGCAGTTCGTGGAAGAGTCCCCCGGCCTGACCCGTGTCACCGTCGAGGCCCGCATGACGCCCCGTCTGCTGATTCCCCCGTTGCTGGGCCCCCCCATCGTCGCCGACCTCCTCTTCCGACGCTCCCTGGACATGATGAACAATCTGGAACGGCTGGCCACCTCGGTGGCGGCAGTATCCTCCAGCGCCGAAAAAAGCTGATACCGCCATGCCCGGCCTTCTTTCCCGGTTCGTTCTACCGCTCTCCTTGGGGGTATCGCTGCTGGGAGGATGCGCCAGCCAACCCCGATCGCTCTCCCCTCTTGCTCTGCCCGACGCGACGGATATCCCCTCCTGCCGCGCCTTTTACGCGGAGTTGGCCGATGAGGTGGGACACCAAGGCGTGAACGATGCCCAGACCGTGCCCTTGCCCGGATATCCCCACTATCGGGTGGACCGCTTTCTGGCCGCCACCGCCACCCTGCCCGCCCGCGACGCCTGGCTCGACCTGGCCCAGGCCTCGGGACTGACCGGCTCAGGGGTGGAACTGGCCAATCTGCAGGCCCCTCCGCAGTGGAAAGAGCAGGCCCGAAACAGCCTGCAACGCTGTTCCGCCCTTCTGCGTCGGGCCGACGAAAACGCCTCCGGCTTGGAAAGCGTGCGGCGGACGGTCGCGGTGCCCCCGGAATACCAATCCTGGAAACAGCTTCTGGGCCTCTATTGGCTGACGGTGCAACCCATGAAATGGGGTGTGACCCGTCTGCATCGGGAGATCGGGCAGACCTTCGCCACCCCCTTGGACACTCTGCCGGTTGAAGGGAACCTGATCAGCTATGCGCCCCCGGAAGAGATCGCTCCCCTCTCCCCGGAAGAGCTGAAACCGCTTCTGAAAGCGATGGCCGACCATCCCCTGGGCACCCCGGCCCTGGATCCCTCCCTCCGGGAGCGGCTTTTCGCCACCTTTGCCCCGACCTGGGAGGTGGATGTCGCCTCATGGGCCGACCAACCCGGCGAAATCGTCCTGGAAAAGGGCCAACCACGGGTCAACACCGCCAAGCCCATGGTCTACCGCCACCTCTCCCATACCCGTTTTCAGGGCCGGACCCTGACGCAGCTCAACTACATCCTCTGGTTTCCCGCCCGACCCATGAGTTCCCCCTTCGATCTGCTGGGGGGCAATCTCGACGGCCTGACCTGGCGGGTCACCCTGGGAACCGACGGTCAACCCCTCCTGCAGGATACCATTCACAATTGCGGTTGTTATCACCTTTTCTTCCCTGCACCGGGTCTGAAGCCCAAAGAGCCGGAAACCCTTTCGGAAGAGGCCGCCTTCGCACCCCAACCCCTGGAGAGCGCCCCCCGCGCCACCATCCGGCTGGCCCACGGCAGCCACTTCGTACAGCGCGTTCACCACGCTCCCTCCCCGCTGCGGGTACCTTATGCCTGGGAGGAGTATCAAACCCTGCGCTCCCTGCCGGACGGCGCCGCGCACCGCAGCCTGTTCGGGGCGGACGGCATCGTGACCGGTTCCGAACGGGGCGAACGCTGGCTCTTCTGGCCCATGGGCGTGCCCGAACCGGGCGCCATGCGGCAGTGGGGACACCATGCCACCTCCTTTTCCGGTCAGCGCCACTTCGACGATGCCGATTTGCTGGACCGTCTGTTTCACTACACCCCATAATACCTTGATGGAGGAATCCCCATGCGCCTGCTCCTGGTGGAGGACGATACCCTGCTGGGAGACGGCATACGCACCGGTCTGGCCCAGGAAGGGTATACCGTCGAATGGCTGCAGGACGGCGAAGAGGCCGCGCAAGCCCTGGAAACCGACCGTTTCGACCTGCTGATCCTGGACTGGAACCTGCCGAAACTCTCCGGAATCGAGGTTCTGGCCCGTCTGAGAAAACAGGGGGTTGCCCTGCCGGTGTTGATGCTCACCGCCCGCGACACGGTTGCCGACCGGGTTCGTGGTCTGGATGGCGGGGCCGACGACTACCTCGTCAAACCCTTCGACCTGGAGGAACTGGCGGCGCGCATCCGCTCCCTGCTGCGCCGCAGCCATGGCCGCAGTTCACCCCAACTGGAAAACGGACCCCTGCTGCTGATCCCCTCCAGCCACGAAGTCTTCTGGTACGGCAACCGCGTCGATCTCTCCCCGCGGGAATACGCCCTGCTGCTTCTGCTGCTGGAAAACGCCGGGCGCGTGGTCACTCGGGAACGGGTGATCGACACCCTCTACGGCTGGGAGGGGGAGGCCGAAAGCAATACCCTGGAGGTCTTCGTCCACCGCCTGCGCCGCAAGTTCGACGCCGAACTGATCCGTACCGTGCGCGGCATCGGCTATGTCATGGAAAAGCACTGAAATGGTCTCCATCCGTCGCAATCTGCTGGAGGTGGTGCTGTCGGCGTTTCTGGTCATCTGGCTTCTCATCGGGCTTCTGACCTATGTTCGCGCCCGGCACGAGGTGGAGGAGCTTTTCGACGCCCAACTGGCCCAAGCCGCTCGGGTTCTGGACGGATTGACCCACGACCCCGCCTCCCGAACCATGCCCTCCCTCGCGGGCAACGATGGTGACGGGCACCGGTACGAAAAGAAAATCGCCTTCCAAATCTGGCGGGAAAACCGGCTGATCATGCGTTCCCCCAACATGCCCGAGGCCCCTCTCTCCCTGAAAGCGGGGTTCTCCGACCGGTGGATGGATGGAGAGCAGTGGCGCATCTTTCACCTCGCCTCCGATGATAACGGCCATGCCATCCAGGTGGGCGAAAGCTATCGGGTACGCAACGAACTCACCGATCGCATTCTGCTGCAGGTGCTGCTGCCCCTGCTGGTGGCTTTGCCGCTTCTGGGGTGGGTGCTGTGGCACCTCATCGGGCGGCAATTATCCTTCCTGAGCCGCATCTCCCATGAGATTGCCGGTCTTTCCTGTCGGCAACTCACTCCCATTGCGCCGAGCGGTCCCCAGGAGATTCAGCCTCTGTTGTCCGCCATCAACGAGATGATGTCCCGTGTCGACCGGACCCTGGAGCGGGAGAGGCGTTTCACCGCAGATGCCGCCCACGAACTGCGCACCCCTTTGGCCAGTCTGCGCATTCAGGCCCAGGTCGCGGTGCGGGCCCGCAACGACGCCGAGCGCGACAACGCCCTGAAGCAGATTCTGGTCGGCTGCGACCGAGCCACCCACCTGGTGGCCCAACTGCTGACCCTGGCGCGGTTGGAACCCAATATCACCGAAAAGGGCACGGCCATCGTCTCACTGGAAACGCCGCTCAAACAGGTTCTGGGTGAACTGGTCCATCTGGCACTGGAAAAACAGATCGACATCTCCCTGGAGGAGATCGATCCGCCGTTCCGCATCGTCGGAGAAGAGGCCATGCTGGCCATTTTGTTCCGCAACCTGTTGGACAACGCCATTCGCTATGTGCCACAGGGAGGCCGGATTCAGGCCGTGCTGCAAGGGGGGGAGTCGGGAGTTCTGTTCCGGCTGGAGGATTCGGGACCGGGCATTCCCGAAGCGGAGCGGGAGACCCTGTTGCAGCCCTTCAAACGGGGTGCGGCAACCGATTCCTACGGATGCGGACTGGGGCTTTCCATTGTGGCGCGCATCGCCAAACTGCATGAGGCGGAGCTGGTTTTGGGGGACTCGGCGGGGTTGGGGGGGTTGAGTATCAGCCTGCGCTTTCCTGTTTGACTTTTTCTGTTGTTTGGTTTTATATAATATAATTTATTTAACGGAAATAGATAAAGTCAAAGAATAGAACATTTTCTTTTTTTGATACTTTAAAGGCAACATATTGAAAGTCAAAAGTAGGTCTCATCCGGGCCTTCCGTCGATGCGTGGTCTCGTCAGCATGGGCCAGAGCAGAAAAGCCTCCAGTGAAAAGGCCGCCATCCACAACACACCGGAACCCAAAATCCCCACGGCATAGGAAGCCCCCGCCAGACGAACCAACACCGCACCGGCCAACAGAAGAAAAACCGGCCACAGCAAGCGCTGCATGGCCACCGGTCGACCGGTATGGGCCATGGATACCCGAGGCACGATACCGGCGGCAATCAGGCCCAACGCCCCCACGGTATGGGCATGCCAGGCCGTGGTTTCCGGCAAGACCGCCCACAGCAGGGCCGCCCCCCGCAACAGATAGCCCAGGGCCAGCCACAAATAGCCCAGATGCAGCACCCACACCATGGGCACATGGGCCACCCGCACGGAACGCCAACCCATCAATCTCACCAGATGAACCCCTCCCACCCCGAGCAGCACCGCGCCGCTCAGACGGGAATCGGGGGCCAGCAGATCCGCCAGGATGACCCCCGCCATGGCCAGATGCGCCGCCATTTCCACGACAGGCGGCGGCCGGAACCCGGCCTGCTCCGCCGGGGGCAGAGCCGATTTGGTGAAATTGACGAACATGCGCCCCGCCAGAATGACGATGATCCAGAGCAGGGCGTCCACCCCCAGGCGCAGGCCCAGGGTGGCGCCGCCGTGCAGAAGTCCCAGTCCATCCAGGTGGAACAGCAGGTTGCCCAGCCCCCACAAAACGAACAGCGGCGGAAAGACGGCATGGATCCACAGCCGGGTGCGGGCCATGGGCCAGAAGAGAATGACGGCGAACACGAAGAGGTAGGAGCCGTCCACCACCGCCACCAGCCAGGGGGGGAAGAGAGCGGCGAAACCCACCATGAAACGACCCGCCAGCCACCCGAAGAGCAACAGGGCCAACGGCCAGCCCCGGAAGGGCGGTTGCCCGGTCCAGTTGGCCACCGCCGTCAACAAAAAGCCGCTGGCCAGCCCCGCCAGCGCCCCGAAGAGCATTTCGTGGCCGTGCCAGGCGGAGGGAGAGAGGGCGCCCGACCAGACAAGCTCCCCGGAAAAGAGGCCGAGCCAGAGACCCATGGCCACCACGGACCAAAGCAGCGCCGGCAGGAAAAAGGCGCGAAATCCGTAGACCAGGGCAATCGGTCCCTGGGGGGTGGGAGGAGCCGGGGCGGCGCTACCGGCAGCTTTGAGATGCAATGAGACGCTCTTCATCGCAGCATGATCAGCAAGTTTTCCTTGCCCCGCATCACTTGCAGCAACAGACCCTGTTTGACCGAGCCGATGGCCTCGCTCAACTCCGTCTGGTTCTGCACCTTCTTGCGATTGACCGCGATCAGCCGGTCGCCCGCCTGCAAGCCAAGGCGGGCGGCGGGAGACTGGGGCTCGATCTTCTTCACCAGGATGCCCTCATCCCCTTCGGGAGGCAGGCTCTCGGTCTCCAGAGTCGCCCCTTTCAGCCGGGCATCGACCCGCCCACCCTCAACCGTCTCCTTGGAAGGAAGGGTGACGATCACCTCCTTTTCGAGGCGTTTGCCCCCGCGCATCAGGGAGAGGCGCACCTTTTCGCCGATGCGCACCAGGCCGATGGCATTGCGCAAGGAGGCGGAGTCGGGCACCGGGCGGCCATCCACCTCCACGATGACATCCTCCACCTGAATGCCCCCCTTCTGGGCGGCGGAACCCTTGACCACACCGCTGACCAGCGCCCCTTCCGGTGCCGAAAAGCCCAGGGCGCGGGCCAGTTCCGGGGTCAGATCCTGGGTTTGCACCCCCAGCAGACCGCGTCGCACTTCGCCGTATTCGGTCAATTGGGCCACGATGCGGCGGGCCATGTTGACGGGAATGGCGAAGCCGATGCCGACGTTGCCGCCCCCCTTGGCCAGAATGGCGGTATTGATGCCCACCAGCTCGCCACGCAGATTGACCAACGCCCCGCCGGAGTTGCCGGGATTGATGGAGGCGTCGGTCTGGATGAAATCCTCATAGCCCTCGATCCCCAGCCCACGCCGTCCCAGGGCGCTGACGATGCCGGAGGTCACCGTCTGGCCCAGACCGAAGGGATTGCCGATGGCCACCACGAAATCCCCCACCCGCAGCCCGTCCGAATCCCCCAGGGAGAGGGCGGTCAGGTTTTCACCGGGAATGCGGATCACCGCCACATCGGTATCGGGATCCACCCCCACCTTGCGGGCTTCCAGAATACGACCGTCGCTCAGGCCGACGCGAATCTGCTCCGCCTGGCCGATCACATGGCTGTTGGTGATCACCAAGCCCTCACGAGCGTCGATGACCACCCCGGAACCCAGGGAGCGTTGCACCCTCTCCCGGGGACGCCCCAGGGAGGGCAGTTCGAAAAAGCGCTTGAAGAAGGGATCGTTGAACAGGGGATTTTCCGTCATCTGCACCACGGAGGCTGCGGCGATATTGACCACCCCCGGCGTCACCTTTTCCAGCATGGGCGCCAGCGAAGGCACCGGCTCGCTGCCGAGGGACCACGGCAGCCCCCCTTCCACCACGGCAGCCGTCCCCAGCGCCAGCAGCAGTCCCAGGCCGCCCAGAAGGCGCCCCACCCGGCGGCGAGGCTCATTTCCCGATTTTCGGCAATGTTCCCTGTTCCCGATAGACACGGTAGTCCTCCAAAATGCGTCCATGGTCGAAAGCGATCGGTTCCGGCAGGGCATCGAGGGAGACCACGATGGCCCGGGCGGCGTCGTCCGCCCCCTCGGGCAGTCCGTCGGCGGTGGCCACATAGACGGCGCTGACGGTGTGTCCCCGGGAATCCCGGGCCGGATCGGAGTAAATGCCCAGCAAGGCCTGGAGCGTCACCTTCAGGCCGGTCTCTTCCTGCGCCTCCCGCACGGCGGCGGCCTCGATGGTCTCCCCCACATCCACGAACCCTCCGGGAATGGCCCATCCCGGAGGCGGAAAGCGCCGTTCGATCAGGACGAAGGGTCGCTGTGGCAGACGGGGCAGTTCGATGATGATGTCAACCGCCAGACACGGCGTGATGGGGCGAGCCATGATGTGTATCCTCTTCGCGTTCCACTTGCCAGGATCCTACCGCAAAAATGCGCCCAAAACTCTCCAGGAACAAGGTCTCCAGAGTCTCCCGCGACAGGGAAAGGCCCAAGGCGGCCAGGGAGGTCACCGGACGATGCAACCCACAGGGCACGATGCCGCCGTAGGCCGACAGATCCGGATCCCGATTCAGCGCCAGGCCGTGATAGCTCACTCCCCGAAACACCCGCACCCCCAGGGCGGCGATCTTGGCGCCCCGCACCCAGACGCCGGGGGCCCGGGCATCCCGCTCCCCCTCCAGGCCCAACCGGGAGAGGGTGTCGATCACGCAGGCCTCCAGCCGCTCCACATGGGCCTTCACCCCCACCAGACGGGGAAAGAGGGGCGTCAGCACATAGGCCACCAACTGCCCCGGCCCGTGATAGGTGGTGCGTCCGCCCCGATCGGTGGCCACCACGGGGATCGTTCCCGGCGCCAGCACCTCCCTCTCCCGCTCTCCCGAACGACCCACGGTATAGACCGCATCATGCTCCGTGAGAATCAGGGTGGGCAAGGCCAAACCGGCGACGATGGCCTCCACCTGCCGACGCTGCTCCGCAAGCGCCACCTCGTAGGATTGACGCCGATGGCGTCGCAGCAGGAAGGTCGTCTCAGGAATCATGCAGCAGTTCACCGGCATGCCAGGAAGAGCGTACCAGGGGATGACTGGCCACCCGGGAGAAACCCATCTCCTTCGCCCTGCGCCCCAACAGCTCGAACCATTCCGGCTCCCAGTAGCGTTCGACCGGATGGTGTTTGGCGCTGGGACGCAGATATTGCCCGATGGTCAGCATCTCCACCCCGGCATCGCGAAGCTGGTCCAGAAGCTCGTAGACCTCTTCCGCCGTCTCCCCCAGCCCCAGCATGAACCCCGATTTGACCACCACCTCGGCCCCGGCGTCACGCCAGCGTCGCGCCTGGGCCAGGAGGGTCAGCGAGGTGAGGAAACGGGATCCGGGTTTGACCTGCGGCCAAAGGCGGGAGACGGTTTCGATGTTGTGGTTGAACACCGCGGGTCGGGCTCGCAACACCGTCTCCAGATCCGCCGCGCGGCCCTGGAAATCGGGTGTCAGCACCTCGACCCGAGGGGTGTGGGGCAAGGCGCGCAAGGCCTCGATGCAGGCCGCGAAATGGCCGGCCCCTCCGTCCTCCAGATCGTCCCGGTCCACGGAGGTCAACACCACATGGGAAAAACCCACCTCCGCCACCAGAGCGGCCAACCGCTGCGGCTCTTCGGCATCAACCGCGTCGGGCCGTCCGGTCTCCACGTCGCAAAAAGCACAACGCCGCGTACAGCGGGTGCCCAATATCATGAACGCCGCGCTGCCGCCCCGCCAGCAGCCGCCGATGTTGGGGCAGTTGGCCTCGACGCAGACCGTGGCCACGCCGTGACCCTGCAAACGTCGGCGAAATTGCAGAAATTCCGTGGACAACGGCGCTTCCACCCGCAACCAGCGCGGTTTGGCCACGACCGGGGCAGCCATCACTTGGTCTCCACGCCGATCTTGTGCAGCAACTTGCGCCGGATCTTGCTGTTGAAGGCCTCCCACTTGACCCGGTCCATCTCCGGATCGTCCTGACCCGAGAGAAAGCCCAGAGAGATTTCGAACCCCCCGGCGTTGGCCTTGCCCCCGCCGTGGAAGTGGCCGTTTTCGTCCTGACCCAGGGCCTCTTTCAAAAAGGTGTCGGGGGAGAGGGTCAGTTTGGTGGTACGCAAACTGCCGTGAATCACATCCTCGCCTCCGGTATTGACCACCACGCCGAAGACCACCACGGTATGGATGTTCTCTTCGGTCAGCAGAAAATCGGCTGCCTGGGGAATGGCGTCCCGGTCGGTGGAGCGCAGATAGCCCACCCCGGCGATACAGAAACCGTCCCGTTTGTCCCGATCCGCCAGCGCCACCCGAATGATCTCCATCACTTTGTGGTTGCGCTTCTGGTGCAGGATCTCCATGAGCAGCTCGGAATCGACGAAGGGTTGCAGGAAGGCCGCCGCCTCGAAATCGAGGGAAAGGGCCTTGATCATCGAGCCGGTATCGGAAATGATGCCGTGCATGAGAGCCGTGGCCAGGCGGCGATGCTCCTCCTTGCCGGGAAGAAGGGTCAGCAGGCCCTGTTTCAGGTAGGCTGTCAGGATGGAGGCGCAGGCTCCCACGGGACGCAGATCCTGAAAAACGGAGGGGATCCTCTCCTGAGCCACATGGTGATCGATCATGGCGATCACGGGGGTTTTCTCGCGTTCCAGCAGGCTCGTCAAGGAGGTGGTGGTGCCCTGGGAGTCCACGAAAATCGCTCCCTGGTAACGGCGCAGGCCGATCTCGTCATTCTCCCAGCGTTTCACCGGAATGTTGACCAGATTGATCAGTGCCAGGTTCTCCTGATGGCTGATGCGCCCGCCGTAGACGATATCGCACTCGATGCCGAACTCGGCGGCGATCATGCGATAGGCGAAGGCGGAAGAGAGCGCATCGGGATCCGGATAGTCCTGAATCACCACGACGTGACGTTCCCGGCTTTTGGATTCCAGCAAGCTCTTGAGCTCCTGGGTCTTCTCATCCATCATGCCGCTTGCAGCGACCTGGGACATGGGCGTTCTCCGTATCGGGGGATACCATGGCGGAAGTGTGGCAGTATAACCCCCTCTTGCCCATTTTCCCAAGCAGACATTGACTTGCCGGGAAGAGAGGGAGAGCCTGAGCGGATTCCCGAAGGGGAAGCCTTTCCATTTCCAGACAAGAGGATGTGCAACAATGGCCAATCTCACGGCGCGCGTCAAACTGGTTGAAGGTCTGCTGATGTTGGGTGAATCGGGTTCCGGCCATGCCCTGGTCATGGATGCCGCCAAAGAGGTGGGGGGCAGTGATCTCGGAATCCGCCCCATGGAACTGCTGCTGCTCGGCATGGGCGGCTGCTCTTCCATCGACGTGGTGACCATTCTGCGCAAAGGCCGCCACACGGTTACCGATTGCGTGGCCGAAATCAGCGCGGAACGCGCCCCCACGGATCCGAAGGTCTTCACCGACATCACCGTTCACTTCACCGTCACCGGCAAGGCCTTGCCGGAAGCGGCGGTGGAACGGGCCATCCGCCTCTCCGAAGAGACCTACTGCTCCGCCTCGGCCATGCTGTCCAAAACCGCAAAGATGCACTTCACCTTCACCATCGTGGAAACGGCCTGATCGTGCCATGAAAACCAACCTGTCCCGTCGCACCTGGTCCGCTCTTTTTTTCGGCGCCCTTCTCGTTTGGGCCGTACCGGTGGTTCCGCCAGCAACGGCTGCGGAGCTGAAGGCCGGAGAGGATTACGAACTCGTTCAACCGCCTGTTCCCTCGGCGGAAGGCAAGGCGGAGATCGTGGAGGTGTTCAACTTCACCTGCCCGCACTGCTTCAACCTGCACCCCTCCTTCGAGGAGTGGGCCCGGAAGAACCGGGAACGCTTCCTCGTTCGTTCCCTGCCCATCTTCTGGGGCAATCAGACCGATCTGCCGCTGCGGGCCTATTTCGCCGCAACCTATCTGGGTCAGGGGGAGGCCATGCAGAACGCCATCTTCCGCCTGCATTTCGAGGAGAGCGGCGATATCGAAAAGATGGAGGAACTGCTGCGCCTGGCCAAAAGCCTCAAGCTGGATCCCGGCACCTTTCAGGCCCACATGCAATCCTTCGGCGTCACCGCCAAGGTGAACCAGGCGAAAAACCAGGCCAAGGAGTGGGGCGTCCGTTCAACCCCGACGCTGGTGATCAACGGGCGCTACCGCGTCACCCCCGTCATGAGCAAGGGGGATCTGTTCCGCATGTTCCAGGTGATCGAGGAGCTGGCCCAGAGGGCGCCATGATTCTGCTGGTCGGCATCAAGCAGGTGGCTGATCCCAACCATCCGGCCCGACTGGGCCCGGATGGTTTCGCCGTGGAGTGCGGCGATGCGGCGGAGGTGCCCAACCCCTTCGACCTCATCGCCCTGGAAGCCGCCTTGCGCTGGCGGGAGGCCGGGGTGGCCACCGAGGTGATCGTGGTCTCCGCCGGCCCGCCATCCTGGTCGGAAGGCTTGTCCACCTGTCTGGCCATGGGTAGCGACCGGGCCATTCTGGTCGAGCTTGCCGAAGCGCCGGACGCCGGAACCGCCGCCGCCATTCTGGCGGAGACGGCCCGGCAGGTCGGGGCCGCCTGGCTCTTCACCGGACGCCAGGGGGTGGATCGGGATCTGGGCGTCACCGGCATGATGGCAGCGGGCCTGTTGGGATGGGCGCAAGCCAGTCAGGTGGTCGAACTCGGCCCGCCGGACGGCGAGGGGGGAGTGACACTGCTTCGGGAGGTGGACGGTGGACTGGAAAGCCGCTATCTCCATCCACCGGGAGTCATCAGCGCCGATTTGCGTCTGGGCGAGCCGCGATGCGTGACCCTGCCCGCCATTCTGGCCGCCCGGCGCAAACGGGTGGAACGGCTGGAGGCGGCGGCATTGTCGCTGCCCTTCCTTCCCGGCTGCCCGGTAGTGGCCCGCAGGGAGCCCTCTCCCCGTCCTGGGGGACACCTTCTGCGCGATGTCGCCGAATTGATGGCGCGTCTGCGACCCGAATTCACCACACCATGAGCCGGTTGATTCTGGCGGAGACCCGGGGCGGGCAGTTGACCACGGCGACCTGGCATACGGTCGGAGCCGCCGCCGCCCTCCCGGGCCCCCTGGAGATGCTGATCGCCGGCTGGCCCCTGGAGGAGCCCATCGCCCTCCCCGCCGGCCTCGAACGGCTCCTGCTCTGCCGCCATCCCGCGTTGGCCGGGCAGACCCCGGAACTCCTGGCCGACCTCGTCGCTTCGCTTGCCGGGCGCTATCGCACCCTCCTGGCCCCGGCCACCTCCTTCGGTCGTCAGCTCCTGCCCCGCCTGGCCGCCCGGATCGCCGCCCCCTTCATCCCGGAAATCGTGGCCATCGACGGGCCGCATCGCTTCGTGCGCCCGGCCTTCGCCGGAAACATCCTGGAGACGATACAAGCCCCTCCCGAAACTTCCCCCCTGCTGTTGAGCGTGCGTCCCAGCGCCTTTCCCAGGGCGCTGCCCGCCACGACCCAACCACCGACCGAATGGTTGGCCCCTCCGGCGACCTCCCTTCCTCACGCGGCGTTCCGGGGATTCCGCGCCTCTCCGGGAGACCGTCCGGAGCTGGGCAGCGCGGCCATCGTGGTGGCGGGCGGAAGAGGTCTGGTGGAAGCGGAAGGCGGTTTCGCGCTGCTGGAACAACTGGCGACCCGGTTGGGAGCGGCCATCGGGGCCACCCGTTCCGCCGTGGATGCCGGACTGGCTCCGGGGGACTGGCAAATCGGACAGACGGGAAAGATCATCGCGCCACGGCTCTACATCGCCATCGGAATCTCCGGCGCGGTGCAGCACCTGGCCGGAATCAAGGGCGCGGGAACCATCGTGGCCATCAACAGGGATGCCGGCGCCCCGATCTGCGCCATCGCCGATTATGTGATCAATCAGGATTTACGGAAGGTACTGCCGGAATGGCTGGCCCGTCTCGAGGCATCGTGACCGGAGGAACCGATCGGTTCCCCCGGTCAACCCGACCGGTAACTATCGGTTCAAAACCCAGGGAGCCGGGGCGCTCACGAAGGTGGCCCAGGCGGGCCCCAGATTGCCGCGCAACTCTTGATACTGTCTGGAACGCCAACCCACCAGAGCGCCCGCGTAGAGCAGGGTTTCGTGGTCGGCGACCCCATCCAGCAGGCTTTCCATGAGGTGGTGGGTCACGGTGACGTCGTTCATGATCCCCAGGATACCCTGCAGCCCCTTGAGATGCACGTTGAAGTCACTCATGCTCTTTTTATTGAACAGGGGAGTGAAGAATTCGGTGGCGTAACGCAGCTTCTTGCATTCGATGCGCAACTGGTGCAGCTCGGTGGTGGAGAGTGTGCCGATATCCTGTCCGGCCCCGATCACGGTTCCGAAACGGTTGCCCAGGATCTTGACGGCGAAGCGCAGAATGCTGGCCCGCATCTTCTCCCGCACCACCCCTTCCAGGTCGGCCTGATACCAGCCTCTCTGTTCCAGCCATTGATCGAAGCCTTCCCGAAAGGCGGTGTAGCGCTCGCTGTCGAACATGGCGCGCACCCGCTCGTAGCCCTGTTCCCGTTTGGCCTTGGCGATGTCGAGCAGCTTCGCCTCGCCTTCGGGCAGGGGAATTTTGTCCTTCATGACCGCGAATCCCTCGGAGATGAGAACGTCCAGATCGCGGGCCGTGCCCAGTTCGCCGGCGGCCCAGCGCATCTCTTCGCCCCAGGGATCGGAAATGGTGCGCGGAATCGCCTTGCGAAACACCACGACGGCGGAGCGCAAGCGACGCAACGCCACCCGGACCTGGTGAACGCCTTCGATATCCTTGCCTTCATAAGCAATGGGAGCCCATTCCAGCATGAATTGGAAATTGGCCGCCAGAATTTGCCCGAAGGCCTCTTCCGTGCTTAGCTCGGGGCTCAAAGCCACGGGCTTCATCTCGATCGAACCCATTTTCATCCCCTTATGGCTGTTGCGGGCCTGGTCTGGGCCCGGTACGCAAAATATCAATCCTTCTCTCCCTCCCTTTGGTACAAAGGGGGATTTTAACGAAATTTGAGGCTTTTGTCCATAAGCAGGCTGAGGGGCATCCCACATTCCACGGCACGGCACTCACGCCATTTCGCTGATGGAATGGATATTTCTCCCGGGGTCGCTGGACAGATGCCCTTAATCGAAATATAGTGGAACCGGTTTTCCTGAAGAAGGAACCGGGCACCGTGATTCCGCAAAGGGATTCCCGCGATGGCCCGGTCTGGACGCTCTGTACCGGAACGCCCGGGTGTTTCGGGTGTGCCGGGTGAACGGGTTCGCCGTGCAAGGCGTTGTTGATTCCGGGTTGATTGTATACCACCGTATACCTGACGAGGAGCATATGTCCGACAAATCCAAGCATGTCAAAATCCCTGCCAAGAAGCCGGTTCATGGCGAGGAGACCCTGCCCCACGCCCATGCCCATGCCCAGATCATCCTTGGCGCAGGCAGCAAAAAGGCGCTGCCCAGCTCCCGTCCCAAGCTCAAGAAGTTGAGCGAGGAGGATTATCTCAAGGAGATGGAGCCCCTCCACATCGAGCTGGTCAAGATGCAGAACTGGGTCAAGGAGAACGGCCTGAAGATCCTGGGCATTTTCGAAGGTCGGGATGCCGCGGGCAAGGGTGGCACCATCAAGCGTTTCATGGAACACCTCAACCCCCGCGGTTGCCGTGTCGTCGCTCTGGAAAAGCCGACGGAGAAGGAACGTACCCAATGGTACTTCCAACGCTACATCCAGCACCTGCCCGCCGGTGGCGAGATCGTCATGTTCGACCGTTCCTGGTACAATCGCTCCGGCGTGGAACGGGTCATGGGATTCTGCGAGAAGGAGGAGGTGCGTGAGTTCCTGCGCGCCGTGCCCGAATTCGAGCGCATGCTGGTTCATTCCGGAATCATTCTCTTCAAGTTCTGGTTCTCGGTCAGCAAGGAAGAGCAGTTGCGCCGCTTCAACTCCCGCCGCGAGGATCCCCTCAAGCAGTGGAAGCTGAGCCCGGTGGACAAAGAGTCCCAGGACAAGTGGGAAGAGTACACCAAGGCCAAGGAAGACATGTTCTTCTACACCAACACCTCTTCCGCGCCCTGGACCATCATCAAGTCGGACGACAAAAAGCGCGCCCGTACCGAAAGTCTGCGCTATTTCCTGAGCTGCCTGGACTACACGGGCAAGAACAAGGATCTTCTGGACTACGACCATCGCCTGGTTCGCACCGTTCAGGAAGAGCTTGGCTTTGATTGATCCCTGACCTCGCGAATGGACTTCGGAAGGCCGGTCACACCGACCGGCCTTCGCTTTCGCGTATGTGTCTTGATGGGTGTTACTCCCCTTCGAAACCATCTCCGCCATACGGGTGAAATACGAGGTATGGGAAATAAAAATCTTGGTCTTATCCAATCCATCGTCGGAGCGGGACTCTTCGCGGAATCGAGCGAAACCCCGGGCTCCGGGGAATACCGGTTTCCCGTGGTCACCCTCTCCCGTCAGTTCGGCGCCGGGGGGACCGAAATCGCCCGTTTGCTGGCGGAGCGGCTGCAAGTCCCCCTGTATGACCGGGAACTTCTGCACAACATCATCAAAGTAGCCAAATCCGACAAGCATTTGATGGAACGTCTGGATGAGCGCGTTACCAACTTGTGGGACGATTTCGTGCATGCCTTTCTGTCCAAGAAAGGCACCAACAAGGAGCAATACCTGCGCAATCTGACCCGGGTTCTGCTGGGCATTCTGCGTTCCGGCGGGGTTATCGTCGGGCGCGGGGCTCATATTCTCCTGGTGCGTTATCCCGTGTTGCGGGTGAAGATCACGGCTTCCGCCGACACGACCATCAAGCGGGTTTCGGAGCGTTTGGACATCAAGAAGGTCAAAGCCAGAGCCCTGATCGAACGAACCAATATGGAGCGGGACGGTTTTGTCGACCGGCTGAAGAAGCGTTATCCTTCCGACAAGGAGGAGTTCGATCTGGTGATCAACACCGATCTTTTCGACCCCCCGGCAGCTGTGGAGCTGATACTTCTGGCCATGGGGAAAGCGGGCTTGGCGATTGCTCCGCCGAAAGTGGCCGTTGTCGAAAATGAGCCGGGCGTCGAGGGGAACATTGGCCTGACCATGGACTCTTCGGAAGGCTGAACGGTCAGGAGAGATCCGGGTGATAAAAAACCACCCATCCCTTGCGGGATGGGTGGTTTTTTTATGCTGCCTGGATGGAAACACAGAGGTCCAGGGGGTATCATCCCCCCGCATACCGGAACAGAAGCCCCCGTTCTACTCTTCGGACTCTTCGTCCTCTTCCTCTTCTTCTTCCTCCATCTCCAGCGTGTCCAGGGTGCGGCCCAGAAAATCCTGGATGCGGCGCTTGACCCCGAAGGATTTGGACTCCTCCTGCAGAAGAGCGGCGTAGTTCTCGATGGGCTCGAAGGCGTAATGCAGCAACTCGTCCTCCTGGATGACATCATCCAGAATGTAAATCTCCTGCTCCTCGGGGAACCAGGAGTCCACCTTGAAGTGTCGGGAGGCCTCCAGTTTGGTCAAAACGGCGTCCCGGTTGCCAAAGGTAAGGGTCAACTCCTGACCCGGCTTGATCGATGCCACCTCGATGCTGTCCACGCCGTTTCTCCTCTGCCTTGACGGTTAGTAACAACCCACAAACCCCCTTTTCGGCCAACAAGCCCCGAAAAAGAAGATCGCAAGCTGGGCGATTCTGCTGCAAATCGATACGAATGAAAACAAAGGAATCACAGAGTGAAAGTCCGTGACTTATCCTCGCTTACTGCAATCCCAGTATGTGTCCCATATCATACAGTCCCGGTGGACGTCCCACCACCCATTTGGCGGCCATTACCGCTCCTTTGGCAAAGGACATGCGACTGGAGGCCTTATGGGTCAACTCGATGCGCTCGCCTTCACCGGCAAAGAGAACGGTATGGTCTCCGACCACATCCCCGCCACGGATGGTGGCGAAGCCAATGGTGGAGCGGGGGCGGGCTCCGACCGCTCCCTGGCGGCCGTAGACGGCATCACGGCTTAAATCGCGTCCCAGGGCCTTGGCGATGCCCTCACCAAGTCGCAGGGCCGTTCCGGAGGGGGAATCCACCTTGTGGCGGTGATGGGCCTCGATGATTTCGATATCGAACTCTTCCCCCAGAGTTTTAGCCACCTGTTGGCTCAACTGAAAGAGCAGGTTGACGCCGATGCTGAAATTAGGGGACATGACCACGGCAACTTCGCGAGACAAGGCGGTCACCGCCTCCCGCCCCGGAGCATCCAAACCGGTGGTTCCGATGACCAATGGCTTCTTGAAACTCCGGGACCGGTCGAGGTTTCGCAGGGTGGCTTCGGGGATGGAGAAATCGATGATGACGTCGGATTGGGTGAAGAGTTGGTCGGGATTTTCGCAGACGGTTACGCCAAGGGGTGGGACACCGCAAAGGTCGCCCAAGTCGCGACCGATGACGCCGGATGCGGCGTGATCGCAGCCTCCGGTCAGACGGCACCCTTCCTGGACCAGAACGGCCTGCGCCAGCATGCGCCCCATACGGCCTCCGACACCGAAGAGACCGATTCCCAGAAGAGGTTCGCTCATCAATCGCCCTCCAAATCACGGGGGTCCGGGGGGATTATCCCCCCCGGCGGAGATTGGACTCGGGCCATCCATGGCCCTCGCCCTTCGGGCGCCGCTTTGCGGCGTCCAATTCGGCTTTCCTGCCGAATTGTGGAGGCAGAGCCTCCGAGGTTCTATTTTTGGTTTTTTCTTGTTCTTTTATTCCTCTGGAAGGCTCCCCTTCCAGGGGAATAAAAGAACAAAACAAGTCAAAGACAACACATTGGGGACTCCGTCCCCAAACCCCGGCTGGGGACCATGATGATCCCCAGACCCCTGCAATAATGCAAAAATGAAACAGAAACGGAATTACTCTATCCTTTCAGGCTCGCCCGGCTCATGGTCATGCTTCTTCAGCGGCCTTTCGCCGAAAAGCATGACCATGAGCCGGGCGAGCCTGCCATCGGTCGTGCCAAGGGCCAATCGTCCGAATGATTGGCCCTTGGCACGACCAGCTTGCCCTGAGTGAGCGAATGTAATCAGAAAAACCCTGAGGCACCGCTCCACATCCCGCCGGGGGGAGGATAATCCCCCAAGACCCCGGGATTAATCATACAGACACGACAGAAAGGAACTCAGGAAGAGATCTTTTTATCGAAGAATTCCTTGACCTTGTCCAGGAAGGAGGTCGATTCCGGCTGGGAATCGGTTTCCGACACCCGCATGAACTCCTCCAGCAACTCCCGCTGCCGACGATTGAGATTGACCGGCGTCTCCACCCGCACCTCAACCACCAGATCCCCGTAAACCCCGGGCCGATTGAGGTGAGGCAGCCCCTTGCCCCGCAAAACCAGGTGCTTGCCCGTCTGACATCCGGCGGGAAGATTGACCCGCGCCTTGCCGTTCAAAGTTGGCACATCGAGCTTTTCGCCCAACGCCGCCTGCGGAAAAGTCACCGGAACCTGACAAAGCAGATTGGGCCCCTCCCTCTGGAAAAAGGGATGAGCCTCCACTTCGATACCGATATAAAGATCACCGGGAGGACCACCAAACAAGCCCGCCCCACCCTCGCCAGTCAAGCGGATACGGTTCCCCGAATCGACTCCGGGGGGAACCTTCACCGTGATGGTGCGCTCTTTGCGGACACGCCCCTGACCATGACAATCGTTACAGGGATCCCGAATGATCTGTCCCTGCCCACGACAAGTCGGACAGGGGCGGGAGATGGCGAAAAAACCCTGCTGCGTGCGCATCTGCCCCGATCCGGAACACATGCTGCAGACTTCCGGGCCACTGCCCGCTTTCGCCCCGGTGCCCCGGCAGGTTTCACAACCGATGATGGTCGGAAAACGCACCCGCTTTTCGGTGCCTTCCATGACCTCTTCCAAGGTGACGCCCAGGTCGTAACGAAGGTCGTCGCCCCGCATGGGGCCGAACCGATTGCCACGCCCTCCCCCGCCACCACGGCTGTTACCGAAGATGTCCCCGAAGAATTCTTCGAAGATGTCCCCGAAACCGCTGAACTGGGATCCGTCTGCCGAAAAGCCGCCCGGACCACCACCGCCACCGCCGCCCTGATTCAATCCGGCATGGCCGAATTGATCGTAAACGGAACGTTTCTGCGGATCCTTCAGGACCTCGTAAGCCTGATTGATCTCTTTAAACTTGGCTTCCGCATCCTTGTTCCCCGGATTGCGGTCGGGATGGTACTGCATGGCCAACTTGCGGTAGGCCTGTTTGAGTTGGGCCTCGTCGGCATTACGTGGCACCCCCAGCAGTTCGTAAAAGTCCTTAGGCATCTCGCAACACCGACGACGGCAACTCAACAACCCCTATAGAAAAAAGGTGTCGCCACCTTCCACACCCATACATCCGCCGGAACGCGGCGTCCTACTTGTCCTTGACCTCTTCGAACTCCGCCTCCACCACATCGTCGGCACCGCCCTTGCCCGCCGACTTGCCTCCGCCCTGGCCCCCCTGGTGGGGACCGCCCGCACCCGGAGGCGGTTCGCCCTGATCCTTGTAGACCGCTTCACCGACCTTCATGGCCAGTTCCACCAACGCCTGGGTACGGGTGGTGATGACTTCGGCGTCATCCTTGTCCATTACCTCCTTGACATCGGCAATGGCCTTTTCCACCTCGGACTTCAACTTGGCATCCGCCTTGTCCCCAAGCTCCTTGAGTGACTTCTCGACAGAGTAGATCGCGGAGTCGGCATTGTTGCGCGCCTCGATCAACTGCCGCTTCTTGCCGTCCTCGGCGGCAAACTGCTCACCTTCCCGCACCATGCGCTTGATCTCGGCTTCGGAAAGTCCGCCCGAGGCCTGAATGCGAATGGACTGCTCCTTGCCGGTGCCTTTGTCCTTGGCGGAGACATTGACGATACCGTTGGCATCGATATCAAAGGTCACCTCGATCTGGGGTACACCCCGGGGAGCCGGAGGCAGGCCGACCAGATCGAACTGGCCCAACAACTTGTTATCCCCGAACATCTCGCGTTCGCCTTGAGCCACGCGGATGGTCACCGCCGACTGGCCGTCCGCCGCTGTGGAAAAAATCTGCGACTTCTTGGAGGGAATGGTGGTGTTTTTGTCGATGAGCTTGGTGAATACCCCGCCCAGGGTCTCGATGCCCAGGGAGAGAGGGGTGACATCCAGCAACAGGACATCCTTGACCTCACCCTTGAGAACCGCGCCCTGAATGGCGGCGCCGATGGCCACCACCTCATCGGGATTGACCCCCTTGTGAGGCTCGCGGCCAAAGAAGTCGGTCACCACCTTCTGGATCTTGGGCATGCGGGTCATGCCGCCCACCAGCACCACTTCGTCCACCTGGGAAACGCCGAGACCGGCATCGCGCAACGCCACGCGGCAGGGTTCCAGAGTCCGCTGCACCAGCTGGTCCACCAGGCTCTCCAGCTTGGGGCGGGAGAGACCGACGTTCAGGTGTTTGGGACCCGAAGCATCGGCAGTGATGAAGGGCAGGTTGATATCGGTCTGCGTGCTGTTGGACAGTTCGATCTTGGCTTTTTCCGCCGCCTCCTTGAGGCGCTGCAGGGCCATGCTGTCCTTGCGCAGGTCGATCCCGTTCTCCTTGCGGAACTCGTCGGCCAGGTAGTCGATGATGGCCTGGTCGAAATCCTCCCCACCCAGGAAGGTATCCCCGTTGGTCGATTTAACCTCGAAGACCCCGTCCCCGATCTCCAGGATGGAGATGTCGAACGTGCCGCCGCCGAGGTCGAACACGGCGATGGTCTGCCCCTGCTTCTTGTCGAAACCGTAGGCCAGCGCCGCCGCCGTGGGTTCGTTGATGACCCGCAGCACGTTGAGGCCGGCGATGCGGCCCGCATCCTTGGTGGCCTGACGCTGGGCATCGTTGAAATAGGCCGGCAGGGTGATCACCGCATCGGTGATCTTCTCGCCCAGGTAATCTTCCGCCGTCTGCTTCATCTTCTGCAGAATCATCGCGGAAACTTCGGAAGGGCTGATGCGACGACCCGTCGCTTCCACCCAGGCGTCGCCGTTGTCCGCCTTGACGATCTTGTACGGCACCAGCTTGATGTCCTTCTGGGTCATCGGGTCTTCGTAACGACGCCCGATCAACCGTTTGATGGCAAAAAGCGTATTGGTGGGATTGGTAACCGCCTGCCGCTTGGCCGCCTGACCAACCAGCCGCTCCCCGGAGGAGGCGAAAGCCACCATCGACGGGGTGGTGCGGTTGCCCTCGCTGTTTTCGATCACTTTGGGGGAACCACCTTCCATGATGGCTACGCAGGAGTTCGTCGTCCCCAAATCAATGCCAATCACCTTTGCCATGGCAAGTCTCTCCGCCTGGATGTGTACCTGAAAAGCCGGTCGTGGAATGAACCCCACTCGACATTTCGAGTGGAAGCCGTGCTTTTCATATGGGAACGCGCCGGGCGTTTGTCAATGGCTCCACGCTCACGAATCGGCGGGCGGGGGGGGCACGGCGGCAATTCCCACCATGGCCGGTCTCAACAACCGCTCGTGCAAAAGATAACCCGTCTGCATCTCCAGAACCACGGTTCCCGGCTCCTGATCCGGCGATGGCACCTGCATCATGGCCTGGTGCAGATTGGGATCGAACGGCAATCCCATGGCCGTTATACGACTGATGCCGTGTTTGCGAAAGGTGCGATCCAGCTCATCGCGGGTCATACGCACCCCGTCCACCAGACCTTTGAGGACGGGAGTACTCTCCGCGTTTTCGTCCCCGCTGAGACGCGCCGCCCCCAGTGCCCTTTCCAGATTGTCGGCCACGGTCAACAAATCCCGCGAGAAGGGTTCCAGGGAAAATTTGCGTACCTGTTCGATCTCCCGCTGGGTGCGCTTGCGCAGGTTTTCCATCTCCGCCAGAGCGGAGAGATACTGATGGCGAAACTCCTCCGAGCGGGCCTGAAGCTGGGCCAACTGCTGGGCCAACTCCTCCCGACTTTCGGCAGGGCCTTTCTCCTCCGGCAGAACGATTGACTCCTCATCCGCTCCGCCGGACGGAGAGATGTTGCTCATTTCGTTTTCACCACAGTCCATCTCTTGCGCCATTTTTCCATCCTCCCGACACGCCGACACCCGTCACAAACCGTAATCGCACCCGAGGCTACGCTTTCGGCGGCAGCCGGGCAGCCCCTTCTCCCGCCGCCTCCTCCCCGACCAGGGTTCCGGACCAGTATCGGGTCAATAATTCGGCGGTGAATTTCACCAGCGGTATGATATGCGCATAATCGAGGCGCAACGGCCCCACCAATCCCAAAGATCCGGTCATGGCGCTCTCCGGACCGGCGAACTTGGCCGCCACCACGGAGCAATTCTCCCCCTTGCCCGATACCGGACTGACCCCGATGAACCAGCGCACCCCCTCGGCTTCCAGGCAGCCGTCCAGCAACTGCATCAGCCGCTTCTTCTCCTGGATGACCGCCTTCTCCCGCACCTCACCCAGCGGAGCGAAGGCCGGAGTGGCATCGAGGCCGGAGATGGTCAACTGCCCGTTGATGATCAAGCCGGCGCTTCGGGTTCCCTGGAGCAGGGTATCCAGGAGCTTGCGACGCAGCGCCTCCAGATTTTTCTCCCGCAGGGTGACTTCCCTGGCCAGGGCGGCGCGAATTTCGGCGAGCCGCATGCCGCTGAACTGACGATTCAGGGCGCTGCAGAAGCTGTCCAGCTCCTTTTGCACGAAATAGGCGCGCACGGGCACGATGCGGTTCTGAATCTGGCCCGAGTGGGAAACCAGGAGAACCAGAATCCGGTTGATCTCGTTGCGACCGCCGGAGAGTTTGATGAACTGGATGCGCTTCAACACGGCCAAATCGAGGCTGGGAGGGCGCACCATGCAGGTGCAATCGGTGGAGAGAGCCAGGGTCCGGCTCACCTCCTGGAGGGTGAGGTGCATGTCCTCCCCACCGGAGCGACAGGCGCGTTGCAGGTCGTTGGCCTCGTTGCGGGCAATGGGCGCGATCAGTTGCAAGCCTTCCACATAGCGGCGATAGGCCCGTTCCGTCGGTACCCGTCCCGCCGAGGTGTGGGGTTGCTGCAAAAAGCCCATATCGATCAACTCGGCCATGACGCCACGCACCGTAGCCGCCGAAAGATCCTCCCGCAAAAGATCCCGGACCCGACTGGAGCTGACGGGGCCGCCCTCCTCGATGTGGAGGCGGACAACCTGTTCCAGGACATCGTGTTGCCGCTGGGTCAACATTTTTCCGTCCCGACACAACCTGACAAGTGGGTGGAGCCTCATGGCTCCGAAGAGAACAGATGGGATGCGCTGTCGGAAAAGTCAAGGAGGGCCTTCACCGGAGCGTAGGACCGTCGATGCTGGGGAGTCGCCCCAAGGCGTTTCAGGGCGGCCAGATGATCGGCGGTGGGATAGCCCCGGTTTCGCTCCCAGCCGTAACCGGGAAAGCGTTCGGCCAACTGATCCATGATCCGGTCCCGCCACACCTTGGCCAGCACCGAGGCGGCCGCCACGCTGAGGGAGAGGGCATCGCCCTTGACGACGGCCTGTCCTGGACAGGGCAGGCCGGGTGGCAGATCCCGCCCGTCGACCAGCACCCATTGCGGCACTTCCGGCAGGCCCTCGACAGCCCGTTTCATGGCCAGCAAGGTGGCCTGCCGGATATTGATCCGGTCGATCTCCCCGGCCTCCGCCACCGCCACGCTCCAGCCGAGAGCCTGCTGGGTGATGGTGTCGAAGAGCCTCTCCCGGTCGCGGGAACTCAACCGTTTGGAATCGTCCAACCCTTCCAGCATCGCGGCCTCGTGCCCGGCGGCGAAACAGACCGCCCCGGCCACGACGGGGCCGCACAACGGCCCCCGCCCCGCCTCGTCGATGCCGCAAATCCGTTGCGTGCCCCGGCCCCAGAGGCTTTGTTCCATCTGGAAGTGGGGCACACTCAGACCCGCTTCTCCTTGATGCGGGTCGCCTTGCCGGTACGGCCGCGCAGATAATAGAGCTTGGCGCGACGCACCAGACCTCGACGCATCACCTCGATCTTGTCGATCAGCGGGGAGAAGAGGGGGAAAATCCGCTCCACACCCTCGCCGAAGGAGATCTTGCGTACCGTGAACGAGGAGCCGAATCCGGCATTGTGCCGCCCGATGCAGACCCCTTCGTAGACCTGAATGCGTTCGCGGGTTCCTTCCACCACGCGAACGTGGACCCGCAAGGTATCGCCGGCTCCGAAAGCAGGCATCACCCGACTGTTGATCTGGGCTTCCTCAAAGCGTTGCAGCGCGTTCATGCACCCATTCCTTCATGGCTTGGCATTGCCGGAACCACCGATGGTCCCTTGAAAAGTCTAAACAACAATCCGCTTCACCCCCCTCCGGTCACCGGTCGAGGGGTTCTTCCGCATCCAACTCCCGACGCAACGCCTCCAGCAGGCGCTGTTCGTGACGGGTCAAGCGTGCCTGCCCCAGCAGATCGGGGCGGCGAATCAGGGTGCGCAGCAGAGCCTGACGACGACGCCAGGCGGCGATCCGCCCGTGATCCCCGGAGCGCAACACCTCCGGCACCTCTTCCACCTTGCCGCCGCGCCCATCCGACCAGCTTGCCGGACGGGTGTAGTGGGGGTGATCCAGCAACCCGTGCTGAAACGAGTCGCAAGCGGCGCTCTCCGGATCCCCCAGAACGCCCGGCAACAGACGACTCACCGCATCGACGATCATCATGGCGGGCAGTTCCCCGCCGGTCAGCACCACGTCTCCCGAGGAGTATTCCCGGTCGACCCGACTGGCCACGATACGTTCGTCGATCCCCTCGTAGTGGCCGCAAAGCAACACCACATGCTCCAGGTTGGACAGTTCGGCAGCCGACTCCTGGGTGAAGGGCAGCCCCTGGGGCGTCAGGTAGACCACTTCTGTCTGCGGCGTGACCACCGCATCCAAGGCCCTGGCCAGGCAATCCACCTTCATGACCATGCCCGGCCCGCCACCGAAGGGGGCATCGTCAACCTGCCGGTGCGGTTCCGGGGCAAAGTCCCGGATCTGCACCAGATCCACCGCGAAGAGACCCCGCTCCAGGCCGCGTTTGACCATGGAAGCTTCCAGAAAACCGCAGAACATCTCCGGAAACAGGGTTAGCACCGAAAAGCGCATTGCCCCGACGCCTCCCTCGGACTGGACGGAGCGACACCGCCGGATCCCTTCCCCACCACCCGGAATCACAAACCCGGAAAGAGGCTGACGGTCAGAACGCGGGCGGTTTCATCCCAGTGGCGCACCACTTCGGCGGTGAAGGGCAGGAGCCGCTCTTCCCCCTGGGGATCGCGGATCACCAGCACGTCGTTGGCCCCCGTTTCCAGGATCTCTTCCACCAGGCCCAGGGCCACCCCGTCGCCGTCGACCACCCGGGCACCGAGCAGGTCGACCCAGTAGACGGCGTCCTCTTCAACCTCGGGCAACTCCTCCCGAGGCAGCCACAACAGAGAGCCGCGCCACTTCGCCGCCTCTTCCCGATTCGCGAACGTGCCGGTTTTCAGGGTGCAGTCGGTGGCCCCGTGGGGATGCCACGACTCGACCGCAAGCGGTTGCAAAGGTCCGGTCAGCGGATCCTGGCCCATCCATAACTGCCGAAACCGGAACAGGGCTTCCCGTGTTCCGGTCCAGGGCTCCACCTTCAGGTCGCCGCGCACCCCGAACGACCCCCGGATGCGACCCACCGCGATCCAGGAGCCGGCAATCCGAGGCATGCTAACCGGCCAGGGAGATGGACTCTCTCTTCAGGAGAGCGGCCAGTCCTTCGGAGGGCTGGGCTCCCTGTTTGACCCAATGGGTCACGCGCTCCAGTTCGAGGGCCAGCTTGTCGGCCTCCTTGCGGGGATCGTAAACCCCGACCTTTTCCAGAAAGCGCCCGTCACGCGGCATACGTTGATCCGCCACCACCACCGCATAAACCGGACGCTTCTTCGATCCACGCCGTTGCAACCGAATCCTGACTGCCATGATGCCCCTCTTCCTCTGTCTTCCTCAGTGTGGAGTCCCCGGCTTCAGCCGAACGTTCCGAACCATCGGCCCGTCCTCGACTCTCCTTACCGGAAAAAAGCAGTTTATTTTACTGATGTTCCGCCGCCAGTCAAGAGTTCCTGCCAAAAACCCCCATGACCCGGCCCGAAGCCCCTCCCTACCGCATCCCCCTGCCGAACAAGGCCCCCAGGCCTCCCCGCTTCATCCCCGCCGGCCCCAGGCGGGTCATGCGTTTCATCATCTTCTGGGTCTGGGCGAACTGCAGCAGCAGCTGGTTGATCTCCTGCACCGAGGTTCCCGAACCCTTGGCGATGCGCTTCTTGCGGGAGGCGTTGAGAATCTGGTGGCGACGCCGCTCCTCGGGCGTCATGGAGAGAATGATGGCCTCCACCCGCTTCATCTGCTTCTCGTCCACGTCGGTCTGCCGCTCCTGGAGCAGCTTGCGGGCTCCGGGAATCATTTTGACCAGATCCCCGATGGGACCCATCTTGCGAATCTGGCGCATCTGGTCGAGAAAGTCGGCCAGGGTGAAGTCGGTCTTCTCCAGCTTCTCCTGCAGCCTGGCCGCCTCCTGGAGATCCACCTTCTCCATGGCGGTTTCCACCAGGGTCAACACATCCCCCATGCCCAGAATGCGGGAGGCCATGCGATCCGGATGGAAGGGCTCCAGGGCCTCCAGGGCCTCGCCCGTACCCAGGAACTTGATCGGCTTGCCCGTGACGTGCCGGATGGAAAGCGCCGCGCCGCCCCGGGCGTCGCCGTCGCTCTTGGTCAGAATCACCCCGGTGAGATCGAGGGTGCTGTTGAAACGCTGCGACACCGTCACCGCATCCTGGCCGGTCATAGAGTCCGCCACCAGCAGAATCTCCGCCGGATGGACCGCCTCCTTGACCGTCACCAGCTCGGTCATCAGCGCCTCGTCAACATGCAACCGCCCGGCGGTATCGAGAATCAGGCAGTCGAACCCCCCTTTCCGCGCCGCGTCCAGGGCTCGCAGCGCGATATCCCGCGGTTTCTCCTGGGGGGTGGTGGGCAGAACGTCGACGCCCGCCTGACGACCCACCGTGCGCAACTGCTCCATGGCCGCCGGACGGTAGACATCCAGCGAGGCCAGCAGGGTGCGCTTCTTCTCCCGTTGCAGCATGCGCTTGGCCAGCTTACCCGAGGTGGTGGTCTTGCCCGAACCCTGAAGACCCACCATCATGATCACCGCCGGGGGCTGAACCGCCAGTTTCAGCCGTTCGTTGGCCTCCCCCATGATGGTGACCAGTTCGTCGTAAACGATCTTGATCACCTGCTGGCCCGGCGTCAGGGAGTTGAGCACCTCCACTCCAACGGCCTTTTCGCGCACCGCCGCGATGAAGGACTTGACCACCTCCAGATGAACGTCCGCTTCCAGAAGGGCTATGCGCACCTCGCGCATGGCCTCGCGAATGTTCTCTTCCGTCAGGCTGCCCATGCCCCGCAGCTTTTTGAATACCGTCTCCAGACGTTCACTCAGTGCATCGAACACCGGTCACTCCCCTCTCCGGACGACGAAACCCTCTCAGCGAGGACTCTCTCCGGCAATCAGCGGTAATTGGCGCAGAACCCACTCGGCCATCGAGCCGTCATAGAGCTTCACACGGGAAAATCCCAGATGGCGCAGCAATACCCAGGTTTGGGAGGCCCGGTGCGCCGTTTGACAATAGAGAATCACCTCCTGGGAAGCCTCCCTCAGCCCGACCTGAGCCAGGCGCGCCAGCAACGCCTCGCGGCTTTTCAGGCGCGGGTTTTTGGCATCCACCATGGACTCCGTCCAATCCAGATGAAGCGCTCCCGGAATATGGCCCCTGGGGCCCCGCATCAGGTTTCCCGTATACTCCCCGGAACTGCGGGTATCGAGAAGAAGGGTCTCCCCCCCCTGCTCCGCCAACCGGAGAACCTCCTCCATGGAAGCCAGAAGTTCCGGGTTCTCCCGAGGCGTGAACCCGACCGGGGGAATGGTCTCGGGGCCGCCCGTTACCGGACGCTTCTCCGTATACCAGATGTTCATGCCGCCATCCAGCACCGCCGCCCGCTCATGACCCATGGAAGCCAGGGTCCATACCAGTCGGCTGGCATCCAGACCGCCCGCCGCGTCGTAAACCACCACCCGGCTCTCCTCGCGGATACCCAGGCGTCCGAAGAGAGCCCGCAGCACCTCCGGCCTCTCCCGCATGCCCGGCACGCCGTCCCGCTCCGTCAGGATCTCCCTCGGCATCATCAGCGCCGCCCCCGGAATGTGCAGTTGGGGATAGTAGGACTCCCCTCCCGCCTGAACAAGGCGCAGATCCTCCCGTTGCAGATTGGCCTGCAGCCACTCCCCCGAAACGAAACGTTCCCCCTCCGGCCCTCCCAGCGTCGTCGACTGCGCCATGTTTCCCTCAGCTTGAGTTTATGGAATCGGATAGCCTTCGTGTCGCATCATGCGACACAAGGCGATGAGCGGCAAACCCAGAAGCGAGGTCGGATCCTCCCCTTCCATGCGCTCGCACAGCGCCACCCCCAAACCCTCGGAGCGGAAACTCCCGGCGCAATCGAACGGCTGGTCACGCTGCAGATAACGGTCGATGGTCGCCTCGTCCAGGGAGCGGAAATGGACCGTAAAGGGCACGACCTCCACTTGCCAGGCGCTTTTGGCGCTGTTGTACAGACACAACCCGGAGAGAAAGACCAGGGCATGTCCGGAAGCCTGTCGAAGCTGCTCCCGGGCCTGCTCCGGGGATTCCGGCTTACCCAGGATGCGCTCCCCCAGGGCGGCCACCTGATCCCCGCCGATGATCAGGGCGTTCGGGTATTTTTCCGCCAGGGAGCCCGCCTTCTCCCGGGCCAGGCGCGTCACCAGCGCCAGGGGGGTCTCCCCCGGAACCGCATGCTCCGCAACCGGTGGCGCATCGGTGAGAAAATCCACCTGCAACCGTTCCAGCATCTGCCGGCGATAGATCGAGGTCGAAGCCAGAACCAGCGTCGGCGGTCTCATGGTCCTCCCCCTCTCAATGCGCCGCCGAAGGGGGTTTGGACTCCCTTTTTCCCGCAGCCGGTCTGGCCGGGGCCGGAGCCGCCGCCACTGACGTCTTGCCGAAGGAGAGATCCTCCTCCCCCTCCTCCGCCGATCCGGCGGGACGCGCCTCGGTGGAAAGCGTCGCGGCGTGCCGCACCACCTTCCATTCCGGAAGCGCGGTGAGGTTTTCCGGAATGCCGTGCAGGCTGAGCAGGAAACGCCGCGCCTTGCCGCTGTTCAGGGGACGCACCAGATCCCCGTTGAAACTCCCCGTTACCACCAGCGGATTGACCACGCGCTTCGCCACCACCTCCTTGCGGGCGTTGCGGAAGGTGAACTCCACCAGAGCATCCTGCAGGGTTTCGGGCGAGAGGTTGATCAGGTGGATCGACAGAACCCGTTCATCCTGGGGGGATTTGTCCAGCTTCAGCTCATCCACCCAGATCAGTGGATTCTCCTTGGGCCGATTGGCCCCGACTTCGGGACCGCCTCCCGACGGCTTGTCCTCGACAGGGACCGGAGCCAGAATCTTGCCCTGCTTCTGGAGATCCCCCATCAGATCGATCCAGGGATCCTTTTTGGCCGCCTTTTCCAGAGCCGCCGCCCGTTCCAGCTTGGCCGGATCCGGAGCTTTCATCTTTTTGTAGAGAAAATAGCCCCCGACTCCCAGGACGATCACCAGCACGACCAGGATGACGAGCCGGATCACCATTGCCTTCGAACCCGCCCCTTTCGGCTCTTCTTCCGGCAGGGCCGTCTCCTCCAACTCCTCCCCGAAATCGTCCGTCATGTCTTGCTCCCTCTCATTTCAGCCAGGATCGGGCATTGCGGAACAGTCTCAACCAGGGGCTCTCCTCGCCCCACTCCTCCGGATGCCAGGAGAGCTGGCAGGTGCGGAACACCCGTTCCGGATGGGGCATCATGATGGTGACGCGCCCGTCGGGGCTGGTCACGGCGGCCAGTCCGCCCGGAGAGCCGTTCGGATTGGCCGGATAACGGCGCGCCTCCCGCCCGTGGTTGTCCACGTAGCGCAACGGCACCAACCCGGCCCGGCGCAACGATTCGTCCGCCCCGTCGGAAGCGAATTCGGCCCGTCCTTCGCCGTGGGAGCAGACGATGGGCAGACGGGAGCCGGCCATGTCCCGGAAAAAGATCGACGGCGTAGGCTGCACCTCGACCATGACCAGCCGCGCTTCGAACTGCTCGGAGACGTTGCGCACGAAACGGGGCCACTCGGCGGCGCCGGGAATGACCTCTTTCAGATTGGACATCATCTGGCAGCCGTTGCACACCCCCAGGGCAAAAGTGTCGCCACGGGCGAAGAAGTCCAGGAAACGCTCCCGCAACCGGGGGTCGAAAAGGATCGATTTGGCCCAGCCCTCGCCCGCGCCCAGCACATCGCCGAAGGAGAAGCCTCCGCAGGCGACCAGGCCCTGAAAATGGCTCAGGTCGCGGGCCCCGTCCCGTACATCGCTCATGGTGCAGTCCACCGCGTCGAACCCGGCCCGGTCGAAAGCGGCCGCCATCTCCACATGACCGTTGACCCCCTGCTCGCGCAGAATGGCCACTTTGGGACGAACCCCGCTGCCGATGAACGGCGCGGTGATATCCTCGGCGGGGTCGAAGCTCAACCGGGCCGACAGACCGGGGTCGGCGCGGTCCAGCAGGGCGTCGTACTCTTCCCTGGCGCACTCGGGGTTATCCCGCAGGCTTTGCAGATGCCAGGTCGTCTCCATCCAGAGGCGTTGCAGATCCACCCGGTCTTCGTCCAGCAGCGTCGCGCCCCTCCAGGTGAAGTGCAACCGGTCTCCGGCCTCCGGGGCGCCAAGGCGATGCAGTGACCCCGCTGCGGAAAGAACCCTGGCCACACGGGTCCAGGCGGAAGCGGGAATCTGCAGCACCGCCCCCAGTTCCTCGGCGAAAAGCACCTCCAGGGGATTGGCTCCCAGGGGTTCCAGCTCCACGCGGAAACCCGCGTGACCGGCGAAGGCCATTTCGCAGAGGGTGGCCAGCAGGCCACCGTCGGAGCGGTCGTGATAACTGCGGATCAATCCCTCCCGCGCCAGTTGCCGCACTCCGGCGAAGAAGGCCTTCAGACGACCGGGATCGTCCAGATCCGGCGGGGTGCCGCCCACCAGACCGTGTACCTGGGAGAGGGCCGAACCGCCGAGACGGTTGCGTCCCATGCCCAGATCGACCAGCACCAGCAGGGAGTCCGGCTCGACGCGCAGTTGGGGCGTCAGAGTGCGGCGGATATCCCGCACCGGGGCGAAGGCCGAGACGATGAGGGAGAGGGGCGCGGTGACCGACCTCTCCCGCCCCTGCTCCTGCCAGACGGTTTTCATGGAGAGGGAGTCCTTGCCCACGGGAATGCCGATGCCCAAAGCGGGGCACAACTCCATTCCCACCGCCCGAACGGTGTCGAACAGGTTGGCGTCCTCCCCCGGATGGCCCACCGGGGCCATCCAGTTGGCGGAGAGTTTGACCCGCGACAGATCGGTCACGTCCGCGGCCACCAGATTGGTCAAGGCCTCGCCCACTGCCAGCCGCCCCGAAGCGGCTGCATCCACCAGGGCCACCGGGGTGCGTTCGCCCATGGCCATGGCCTCGCCCTCGTATCCCCGATAGGCGCGGGCCGTCACCGCCGCATCCGCCACCGGAACCTGCCAGGGCCCCACCATCTGATCCCGCGAGACCAGACCGGTGACACTGCGGTCCCCGATGGTGATCAGGAAGTGTTTGGCCGCCACCGACGGCAGTTGCAACACCCGGCGCACGGCCTCGCCCAGTTCGATGCCGTCCAGGATCACCGGCGGCAGGGGCACCTTGCGGTGGGTGGCCCGGCGCGTCATGCGCGGCGGTTTGCCCAGCAGAATCTCCAGGTCCATGTCGATGGGGCGGGTTTTGGTCAGACGATCCGTCAGCACCAGGCGTTTTTCACGGGTGGCGGTCCCGATGACGTGAAAGGGACAGCGCTCCCGGCGGCACAGCCTTTCGAAGTCGCCAAGTCGCTCCGGGGTGATGGCCAGCACATAGCGTTCCTGGGACTCGTTGCACCAGATCTCCATGGGCGACATGCCGGTGTCGTCCACCGGGATATCCCGCAGCTCCAGCCGGGCCCCGACGCCCCCGCCATGCACCAGTTCGGGCACCGCGTTGGCCAGTCCGCCCGCGCCAACGTCGTGGATCGACAGGATGGGGTTGGTCTCCCCCGCCTGCCAGCAGCGGTTGATCACCTCCTGACAGCGGCGCTGCATTTCGGCGTTGTCGCGCTGCACCGAGGAGAAGTCGAGGGCTTCGGAAGAGGATCCGCTGGTTTTGGAGGAGGCGGCCCCCCCGCCCAGCCCGATCAACAGACCCGCGCCGCCCAGTTGAATGATCAGCGCCCCCTCGGGCAGGGGGAGTTTTTCCAACCCGTGGGAGGAGATGGCCCCGATGCCTCCGGCGATCATGATGGGCTTGTGATAGCCGCGCATTTCGCCGCCCACCCAGGCCTCCAGGGTGCGGAAGTAGCCCAGCAGGTTGGGCCGCCCGAATTCGTTGTTGAAGGCCGCCGCGCCGATGGGGCCTTCGATCATGATCTCCAGAGCGGAGGCGATGCGGTCCGGCTTGCCGTAATCCCCCTCCCAGGGCCGGTGGGCCTGGGGCAGACAAAGGTTGGACACCGAAAACCCGCACAAACCCGCTTTGGGCGTGGAGCCGCGTCCGGTAGCCCCCTCGTCGCGGATCTCCCCTCCCGATCCCGTGGCCGCCCCCGGATAGGGAGAGATAGCCGTGGGATGGTTGTGGGTCTCCACCTTGATGATCAGGTGCTGGGTGTCGGCCACCTCGGCATAGCGCCCCTCCCGCGCGTCGGGATGGAACCAGTGGCCCTCCCCCCCTTCCACGATGGCCGCGTTGTCCCGATAGGCCAGAATGGTGCCCTGACCCGAAACCGCCTCGGTGTGCCGGATCATGCCGAAGAGGGTCTCCGTCCGCTCCTCCCCCTCCAGGATCCAGGCGGCGTTGAAAACCTTGTGGCGGCAATGTTCCGAATTGGCCTGGGCGAACATCATGAGTTCCACATCCGTGGGATCCCGCCCCAGACGGCGGTAATGCTCCACCAGATAGTCGATCTCGTCGGCGGCCAGGGCCAGCCCCATGGCCCGATCCGCCTCCTTGAGGGCCTTGACCCCGTGGATCATCAGCGGAATGCGCCGCAACACCCCCGGAGGACGCTCGTCCAGCAGCTCGCTCAACGAGTCCGGGGCGTGCAACACGACCTGGGTCATGCGGTCGTGCAGCAAACCGGCCACCTCGCGACGGAATTCGGCGCTGTCGGCCACCCCGGAGAAGTCGTAACGACTGCCCCGTTCGATGCGCACCACCGGCAGGTGGCAGCGTTGCAGAATGTCGGTGGCCTTGGTGGACCAGGGGGAGCGGGTTCCCGGACGGGGCATGACCCAAAGGGAGAAGGAGACCGGCTCTTCGCAGGCCTCCTCGCGGGGACCGTAATGCAACAGGCGGCTCAGCGTCGCCTCCTCCTCCGGGGAGAGCCCCCTCTCCAGGCGCAGCAGGTGGATGAAGCGGCCGGTCAGGCCGCCTTCCGGGGGCAGAAGCTCCCCCACGGCCTGACGCAGCCGCCCCAGGCGAAAGGCGGAGAGGGACCGGGGACCTTCCCGAAGCACAAAGAGGCGATTGTCCGTGCTCACCCGCTACTCCGCCGGTTGCAGGCCCATACGACGCAACACTTCCTGGTAAGCCTCAGCCACACCGCCCAAATCGCGGCGGAAGCGGTCCTTGTCCAGTTTCATGCCCGTTTCCATATCCCACAGGCGACAGGTGTCCGGGGAGATCTCGTCGGCCAGGACCAGCTCGTGGGAACCGTCGCTCGGCACACCGAATTCCAGTTTGTAATCAACGAGTTGGATACCGATGTTCGCAAAAAAACCGCGCAAAATATCGTTGATGCGCCGGGTCATTTCCAGCAGCCGGTCGAGTTGGGCCGGGGTGGCCCAGCCGAAGGCCTCGGCGTGTTCCCGAAGGATCAACGGATCGCCCAGCTCGTCGGACTTGTAGTAGAACTCCACCAGAGGCCGGGCCAGACTCTCCCCCTCCTCCCGTCCCAACCGCTTGGCCAGGGAACCAGCCACCCGGTTGCGCACCACCACCTCCACCGGCAGAATCCGCACCCGGCGCACCAGTTGATCCCGGGCATCGAGCCGCTGCACGAAGTGGGTCGGAATGCCCACCGCCTCGATCACCGTCATCAGGCGGGAGGCGATGAGGTTGTTGGCCACCCCCTTGTCGGCGATGCTGCCCCGCTTCTCCCCGTTGAACGCCGTGGCGTCATCCTTGAAGTATTGGATGACCCGATGGGGATCGTCCGTGGCGAACAGAACCTTGGCCTTGCCTTCGTAGAGCTTTTCCCGTTTTTGCATCGTCAAACGTCCTCAAGGATGGGTAGCTGATAAATCCGGACCAAATCGCACCGGTTCCATGGAGAGACAACCCACGGAACCCACCATGGCCACAATCTTGACGCCGCACAGGGTGGCCTCCCCCTCGGCGGTTTCGAAACGCACCGGCATGCGGGTCAGAAATCCCGGCAGCACACTCTCCACGGTGACACCAATGACCGACTGGTAGCAACCGCTCATGCCCACATCGGTGATGAATCCGCTGCCCCGTGGCAGGCGGCGGGCATCGGCGGTGGGAATGTGGGTATGGGTTCCCACCACGGCGGTGACCCGACCATCCAGGTAATAGCCCATGGCATTCTTTTCGGAGGTGGCCTCGGCATGGAAGTCCACCACCACCAGATCGCAGGCCCGCTCCTGTTCCCAGGCGCTCAGCAGACGATCCACACAGGCGAAGGGGCAGTCCGCGGCATCCATGAAGGTGCGGCCCAGCAGATTGATCACCCCCACCCGCACCCCCTCGCGGGAGATCCAGACCCAACTGCCAACCCCCGGCGTGGTCGGTGGATAGTTGGCCGGTCGCAACAGGCGGGGCTGCCGCTTCAGATAGTCGACGATCTCCCGAAATCGCCAGATATGATTGCCCGAGGTCAACACATCCACCCCGGCGGCAAAGAGTTCGTCGGCAATCTTGGGGGTGAGCCCCATGCCATTGGCGGCATTTTCACCGTTGACAATGACCATGTCCACCCCCAGCGAGGCCTTCAACCGGGGCAGATGCCGGGCCAGCGCCTGGCGTCCGCTCTTTCCGACCACATCCCCCAACATCAGTATGGCAAAAGGCTGCATCGCACTCCATCCGACCGTTCGTCCCCAAAGATCCCGCATTGCCCATATTACGACACTTCTCCTGCCGCATCCACCCACCCTGTCCGGGGGCCGGCGGGATCTTCACCGCGACGAGACCTGGTGCAATGCAAAATTCACCTGTTTTTTCAAGTAGATAATTTATGCGACGCAGAAAGAATAATTCATACCCACATGAAACGATCTTGTGCAAAATTTGTCGAACTGGGTAAACAGAATAATCCGGAATATCAATGGGATGTATGTTGCAACCGCAAAAAAACGGAGTCTGGTAACGCGAGGGATTGCCCTATGGACCTTTCGAGGGAGGGGGCCATGTCACGGGGGCTGGGAAAATGGGGGTATGACCGGATATTACGGTGGCTGAGCGAAGAAAAACCACCTCAAGGGATGCCTCTCTGCAATTACGATCGCTTATGCGCCGCCATCCGACCGGGTGATGTCATCCTGGTGGAAGGCAAGAGCCATGTCAGCGAGGTGATCAAGATCATCACCCAAAGTCCCTGGTCCCACGCCGCTCTCTATATCGGACGGCTGAACCGGATCGCGGACGAAGGGTTGCGCAACCGCATCGCCGGCTTCTGGGAGGAGAGCCCCGACGAACCCCTGATCATCGAGGCCCTCATGGACCGGGGCACGGTGGTTTCCTCCCTGGCCAAGTACCGCCTCAACCACCTGCGCATCGCCCGCCCCACGGGCATCAGCCCGGTGGACACCCAGGCGGTGATCCACTACGCCGCCGGCATGCTGGGGCTCTCTTACAACATTCGCCAGATCGTGGATCTGGCCCGCTTCCTTCTGCCCTATTCGATCCTGCCCCGGCGCTGGGGATCGAGTCTGTTCCAGCACAATCCGGGTCCGCAAACCCGTGCCGTCTGCTCCTCCATGCTGGCCCAGGCCTTCATGGCGGTGCGTTTTCCCATTCTGCCGGTCATTCAGCGCGATCAAACCGGCATGCTGCGACTCTACCCGCGCAACTTCCGACTCTTCACCCCGCGGGATTTCGACGTATCGCCCTACTTTCAGATCGTCAAATACCCCCTGCTGGGGGGCGACGACCTGAGCAACTACCGCAACTTCCCCTGGGCCACGGAGGGGGTGGTCTGCAACATGGAAGGGGATTGTTACGCGGAGAACGAGACCGGCCAGGAGGAGAAGCCGCAAGCGGCGCTCACCTGGAGAGAGCGGGTTCACTCCTGGAAGTCCCCTCTGCAGGGTTACAGCGCAAACTGGGCCTGGCGCTGGCAGAGAGATCCCTGCAGCAGTGATTCCGGCTTCGCCAAACTCTGGTCCAGCGTGACGGGCCGACGCTGGAGAGGTCATTTCCATCCGGGAAAAGGGGGTGTGTGATGCCAGTAACTCTGACCAGCCTGTTGACTCTGGCGGCTTCCCTCGGCGGGGTTGTGGCCGCCTCGACCCTGCTGACGCCCGATTTGCGTCGCCGCTTTCTCTCCCGCCCCCTGAAGGATCTCTTCCGCCGGGCCCTGCCACCGATCTCCGCCACGGAAAAGGAGGCGCTGGAAGCCGGCACGGTCTGGTGGGACCGGGAGATCTTCGGCGGAATACCCGACTGGCAAAGCCTGATGCAGCGTCCCATGCCGCCGCTTTCGCCGCAGGAGCAGGCTTTCCTGGACGGTCCGGTTGAAACCTTGTGCCGCATGCTCGACGACTGGAAGATCAACGCCGTGGACCATGACCTGCCGCCCCAGGTCTGGAGCTTCATCAAGGAGAACCGCTTCTTCGGCATGGTCATTCCCCGGGAGTACGGCGGGCTGGGCTTTTCGGCCATGGCCCACTCGGCGGTGGTCCTGAAGGTCTCCAGCCGCAGCGTCACCGCCGCCGTCACCATCATGGTGCCCAACTCCCTGGGACCGGCGGAACTCATTCGCCACTACGGCACCACCGAACAGAAGAACCACTATCTGCCCCGCCTGGCTGCGGGGCTGGAGATCCCCTGTTTCGCCCTCACCGGCCCCGAAGCCGGTTCCGACGCCAGCTCCATTCCCGACCGGGGCGTGGTCTGCCGGGGCCGCTACCAAGGGCGCGAGGTTCTGGGCATGCGCCTGAACTGGAACAAACGCTACATCACCCTGGGACCGGTGGCCACGGTGCTGGGACTGGCCTTCCGCCTGGAAGACCCCGACCACCTGCTGGGTGAAGAGAGCGATCGTGGCATCACCCTGGCCCTGGTGCCGGTGGGCACGCCGGGCATGGTCATCGGGGCCCGCCACGATCCCATGGGCGTGCCCTTCCAGAACGGCCCCACGGAGGGCCGCGAGGTCTTTCTGCCCCTGGAGATGATCATCGGCGGACCGCAGCAGGCCGGAAACGGCTGGCGCATGCTGATGGACTGCCTGGCGGAAGGACGCTCCATCTCCCTGCCGGCCCTCAGCACCGGCGGCGCCAAACTGGCCGTTCGGGTTGCCGGGGCCTATGCCCGGGTGCGGCGACAGTTCAAACTGCCGGTGGGCCGTTTCGAAGGCGTCGCCGAAGTGCTGGGACGCATGGCCGGTCAGGTCTATCTCATGGAGGCAGCCCGTCGTCTGACCGCCAGCGCCGTCGATGGCGGGGAAAAGCCCTCGGTAATCTCCGCCCTGACCAAATACCAGCAGACCGAGCGCATGCGCCGGGTGATCAACGACGCCATGGATATCCTGGGCGGCGCGGGCATCTGCCGGGGTCCGCGCAATCTGCTGGCCCCGGTCTATCAATCCATCCCGGTGGGCATCACCGTGGAGGGCGCCAACATCCTCACCCGCACTCTCATCGTCTTCGGGCAGGGGGCCATCCGGGCCCACCCCTTCCTGCTCAAGGAGCTGGCCGCTCTGGATCATGCCGATCCCCGTCAGGGGCTGATCGATTTCGACAAGGCCTTCTGGAGCCATGTCCGCTTCGCCCTGGGCAACGGCCTGCGCACCGCATGGCACGGGCTGACCGGAGGCAGACTGCAAGCCGTGCCCTTCGACGGCTGGCAGGCCCAGCTGGTCCGCAAGCTCAACCGCCTCACCACCCTCTTCGCCCTGGTGGCCGATCTGGCCCTGCTGGTGCTGGGCGGCAGCCTGAAACGCCGGGAGGCCCTCTCGGGGCGGTTGGCGGACATGCTCTCCGACCTCTATTTCGCTTCCGCCGTGCTGAAGCAATACCATGATCGGGGACAGCTCGAAGAGGAGCGCCCCCTGGCGGAGTGGTCTCTGACCCACCTGACCCATCATGCCCAGGAGTCCCTGACCGGCTTTCTGGACAACTTCCCCCTGCCGTACATGGGTCGTCTGCTGAAAAGGCTGGCCCTGCCGTGGGGAGCCTTTTGTCAGCCTCCGAGTGACAAGCTGACCCTGCAACTTGCCGAGCTGGTCATGACGCCGGGGGCCCTGCGCAATCGTCTGACCGAAGGCATCTTCCTGCCGACCTTTGCCGGAGAAGCCCTGGCGGATCTGGAAGAGGCCCTGCAAGCCACCCTCAACGCCGAGCCCGTGGAACGCAAACTCCGGCATCTGCAGGAGACCCTCGGTCTGCCCGGTCCCCTCTCCCTGGAGAAGGCCCTGCAGGCCAACCTGATCGCCGAAACCGAAGCAGCCGCCATCAAGCGGGCAGAAGTCCTGCGCCGGCGGGTAATCCAAGTGGATGCCTTTGCAACAGCTCATTTGATGAGGGAGGAAGCGGCATGAACAGCAGCCCGAACCACGACAATCGACGCCCGGTCTACCTGGTGGACGGGTGCCGCACACCCTTCCTGAAGGTGGCCGGAGCCCGCAACCCCTTCAGCGCCGCCGATCTGGCCGCCTTGAGCGGACGGCTGCTGCTGCTGCGTCAGCCCCTGGAGCCGGGGGATCTGGACGAGGTCATTCTGGGCTGTGTGGTACCGTCCCCGGACGAAGCCAACGTGGCCCGGGTGGCGGCCCTGCGCATGGGCTGTCCGAAACAGGTGACCGCCATGACGGTGCAACGCAACTGCGCTTCCGGCATGCAGGCGGTGGATACGGCAGCGCGAAGCATCGCCCTGGGCATGGCGGACCTGATCCTGGCCGGCGGTACCGAAGCCATGAGCCACGCCCCCCTGCAATGGAGCCCGGAGCTGGTGGACTGGCTGGGACGCTGGCGGGGCAGTCGCACCTGGGTGGAGAAGCTCAAGGCCCTGGCAGCCCTGCGTCCCGCCTGGCTCAACCCGGTGGTGGTGCTTCTGCGGGGTCTGACCGATCCGACCGTCGGTCTTTCCATGGGTCAGACCGCCGAAATTTTGGCCCACCGTTTCAACATCGCCCGGGACAGCATGGATCGCTTCGCCCTGCAAAGCCATGCCCGCCTGGGTCAGGCTGTGGACAAGGGCTCCCTGGCCGCAGAACTGGTGCCCCTGATGGACCGGGAAGGACAGCTCTTCCCGGAAGACCAGGGACTGCGACGCAACTCCAGTCTGGAGTCCCTCTCCCAGCTCAAGCCGGTCTTCGATCGCACTTACGGCCTTCTCACCGCCGGCAACAGCGCCCAGATCACCGACGGGGCCTGCTGGCTGCTGCTGGCCAGCGAGGAGGCGGTGGCACGCCACGGACTGCAACCCCTGGCCCAGCTCGACCCCGCCGTCTGGGCCGGGGTGGCCCCGGAGCAGATGGGGCTGGGACCGGTTCACGCCATCGACAAGCTGCTGCGCAAAACCGGACTGAACCTGGACGACATCGACCTCTGGGAGATCAACGAAGCCTTCGCCGCCCAGGTGCTGGCCTGTGTCGAAGCCCTGGCCGACGAGAGCTACTGCCAAACCGAACTGGGACGGGACGCGCCCCTGGGTCGCATCGATCCGCAACGGCTCAACGTGGACGGGGGAGCCATCAGCATCGGACATCCCGTGGGAGCCAGCGGAGCCCGCATCATCCTGCACCTGGCCCACCAGTTGAAACAGGCGGGCCAAGGCAGCCGCGGCGTCGCCTCCCTCTGCATCGGCGGGGGCCAGGGCGGAGCCATGATGCTGCAAGCGGTCTGAAGGAGGGGAATATGGACAGCCAATTCTTTACCGGTCGCCACTGGAACGCCCGCTTCGAAGGGGAGACGGTGGTCTGGTTGAACGCCGATTACGCCAACGGTTCCGCCAACGTCCTCTCCGGAGAGGTGCTGGCGGAACTCGACGAGGCTCTGGAGGCCATCATCGCCCGGCAGCCGGCGGCGCTGGTGATCCAGTCCGCCAAGAAATCGGGCTTCATCGCCGGAGCCGACGTGAAGGAGTTCGTCACCCTGGAAAATGAGGAGCAGGCCCGCCTCGCCATTCGCCGGGCGCTGCCCATCTTCCACAAACTCGATACCCTGCCCTTCCCCAGCGTGGCGCTGATCCGGGGCTTCTGCCTCGGCGGCGGACTGGAACTGGCCTTGTGTTGCCGTTACCGCGTCGCCGTGGACGATCCCGCCACCCGTCTGGGTCTGCCCGAAGTCAAACTCGGCATCCATCCCGGTTTCGGCGGCACGGTGCGCCTACCCCGGCTCATCGGCCCCCTGCCCGCTCTGGACCTGATCCTGACCGGGCGCACCCTTCACGCCAAGGCCGCCCTCAAGCTCGGGCTGGTGGATATCGTGACCGCTCCGCGTTACGCGGAACAGGCCGTGAACCGGTTGTTGGTAAACCCGCCCGCTCCCAAAACACCCTCCAGGCTGCATCGTCTGGCCAACAGTTGGCCCGTGCGCCACCTGCTCACCCCCTGGCTGCGAGGCCAAACGGCCAAACGGGTGCGCCAAGCCCACTATCCCGCACCCTTCGCCGTGCTGGATCTCTGGCGCCGGGGCGGCGACACCCAAGGCATGCTGGTGGAAGAGGCCGACTCGGTGGCCCGGCTGATGGTCGGCGAAACCTCCGGCAACCTGGTACATCTCTTCGGTCTGCGGGATCGCATGAAGGGACTGGGGCGGGAGAGCCCCTTCGACCCCAAGGCGGTACACGTCATCGGAGCCGGCGTCATGGGGGGCGACATCGCCGCCTGGTGCGCCCTGCAAGGCCTGCGGGTCACGCTGCAGGACCAGAATCTGCCCGCCGTGGCCCGAGCCGTGGCACGCGCCGCCGGCCTCTTCACCGCCAAACTGCGGGAGCCCCGACTGGTCCGCGACGCCCTGGACCGCCTCATCCCCGATCCCCACGGCGACGGGGTGGCCAAGGCGGATGTGGTCATCGAGGCCATTTTCGAAAATCTGCAAGCCAAACAGAACCTGTGCAAAAACCTGGAACCGAGGATGAAACCCGGGGCCCTGCTGGCCACCAACACCTCCAGCATTCCCCTGGAGGAGATCGCCAGTGTGCTGGAGCGCCCGGAACGCTTCCTGGGGCTGCACTTCTTCAATCCGGTGGCCTGCATGGAGCTGCTGGAGGTGGTCCACGGGCGTCATACCTCCCCGGAGGTGGTGGCGGCGGGCTGCCGCTTCGGACAGCGCATCAACCGTCTGCCCCTGCCGGTGAAAAGCAGCCCCGGTTTTCTGGTCAACCGGGTATTGATGCCCTACCTGCTGGAGGCCTTCCTGCTGGTTGCGGAAGGGGCCCCTCCACCGGTGGTGGATGCCATGGCCCTGCAATTCGGCATGCCCATGGGCCCACTGGAGTTGGCCGATACCGTCGGGCTGGACATCTGCCTCTCGGTGGCCAACAACTTCGAGAAACACTCGGGAGAACGGCATCTGCCCCAGTACCTGAGAGACATGGTCGCGGCGGGCCATCTGGGGCGCAAGAGCGGCCAGGGCTTCTACCGGTATCAGGGCAAACAGAAGAAGGAGTGCCGCGTGGCGTTTCCGGGCACCCCACCCGAAGAGATGGAAGATCGCCTCTTCCTGGCCCTGTGCAACGAAGCGGTGGCCTGTCTGCGGGAGGGGCTGGTGGAAGATGCCGATCTGCTGGATGCCGGCGTGGTCTTCGGCACCGGTTTCGCCCCGTTCCGGGGCGGCCCCATGCGCTATCTGGCCAATCGTGGCCCGGAACCGGCCTGCCGCGTACTGGAAAAACTCCATCAGAAATACGGGCAGCGTTTTCAACCCGATCCAGGGTGGGCGGATGCCCAATTACTGGAACGTCTGCCGCAATGGGAGGTGAGACATGAAAAGGGGAACCCTGGATATCACGGCCCCCTGGCGGGTCTTTGCCCTCGGTGATCTGCTCAAGGAGCGGGTCCGGGAGACGCCGCACAGCGTCGCCTATCATCAATATGACGAAAGTCTGGCGGTCTGGTATACCATGACCTGGGCCGAGGTGGCCCGGGAAGCGGGGCGCTGGCAGGCCGCCATGGCGCGGGAGGGACTGCAACCCGGAGACCGGGTGGCCATCCAGATGCGCAACCGTTGGGAGTGGGTCGCGGTGGACATGGCGGCCCTTGGCCTCGGTTTGGTGGTGGTGCCCCTCTACAGCCACGACCGGGCGGAAAACGTGGTCTACATGCTGAAAAACAGCGAGGCGAGGCTTCTGGTGATCGACGATACCGCCTCCCTGACCGCCTTGCAACCCTATCGTAGCGAGCTGGGGAGCGCCTTGCGCATCGTGGCGCTGCTGAACACGGAACCGGAGTCCGGCGGGGAGGTCATCCTGGCCCGTCAGTGGCTGCCCGAAGCAGCCCACAGCTTTCAGCAGACCGTGCGCGACGGCTACCAACTGGCCACCCTGATCTATACCTCCGGGACCACCGGTCGTCCGAAGGGGGTGATGCTCTCCCACCGCAATCTCCTGGCGGACGCCTTCAACGCCCTGCGTTACGTACCCGCCTATCGGGAGGATCTGTTTCTCTCCTTTCTTCCCCTTTCCCACGCCCTGGAGAGGACCGCCGGTTACTATCTGCCCATGATGGCCGGCTCCCAGGTGGCTTACGCCCGTTCCATCGCCACCCTGGGAGAGGACCTGGTGACCCTGCGTCCCACGGTATTGATATCGGTGCCGCGCATTTACGAACGCATCCACGCGGAGGTGGAAAAACGGCTGCAGGGGGCCTCCTGGGCCATGAGACAACTGGTGGCCCTGGCCCAGGTCATCGGCTGGCGGCGTTTTCTCTCGCAACAAGGCAAGGGTTCGGGCCTGCTGGGTAATCTGCTCTGGCCGCTGCTGGATCCTCTGGTGGCCCGTCGGC
>JADGAQ010000010.1:30489-47875 GCA_015231925.1 Magnetococcales bacterium | reverse complement strand
CGGCAACGGGATCCGACTCGGGGACTGCCGCTTCGGCAACGGGATCCGACTCGGGTACTGCCGCTTCGGCAACGGGGTCCGACTCGGGTACTGCCGCTTCGGCAACGGGGTCCGACTCGGGTACTGCCGCTTCGGCAACGGGGTCCGACTCGGGAAGTTCTTCCTCCACCACTTCGGGAAGAATCTCCTCCACCACTTCGGGAAGAATCTCCTCCACCACTTCGGGAAGAATCTCCTCCACCACCTCCGCCTCTTCCTTCGGCAAAACCGCCGCCAGTTCCGGAACGTCCACCACTTCGTCGATCGCCGCCAAGGCCACCGCCTCGTCGATTTCTACCGCCTCGTCGGTTTCCACTACCTCCGGGAGAGGATCAACGTCTTCTTCCCCGGAGGCCTCCCGTTTTGGGCCGGGCTGATTTACCTCCCCGGAAGAAACCGTACCCGACGTTGCCGCGTCCTCTCCTCCCAAACCGGGCAAGGCGCCCAGCACGTCAAGCGTCACATCCTCTTCCGAAACACTCATCGGTCCCGTAACCGCCGGTGCAGGCTGCACCGGGAGGGGTTCCACCCTGTCCCGCACCACCACCTCGTCGGCGTTCTCATCCACCCCGAAATCCATCTCTCCACCGGAGTGCAACTCGCCCAGCACTTCGTGGGACAGATAACTCTCCTCCACCGTCAGACTGGCTGCTGCCTTTTTTGCCTCCCGTTCGGTTTTCTTCTCCTCGCGAACGGCCCTCTTCTCCTCACGCGGTCTGCCAACCGGCGACATCACCTCGGCCCCGCTCATCACCTCCTCCAGGGAGACCAGAATCTCGCTCAAGGAGAAGAGATCCTCTTCCTCCGTGCGCCGGGACTTGCCGTGTCCTCCCCTATCCTTCAGCACATTGTCCAAGGTCACCTCCACCGGCGTATGACCCCGATCCGAAGCGTGCTTTTTCTCCTTTTTACCCATATCGTGCCTTTCGCTGACTCATGCCAATCCGCATTCATCGCGGGAGATCCGCCAACACCGTGCGAGCATGGTCACGAACCTGTACCGGAGAGTAGATCTTCCGGACCAAGCCGTTCGAGTCCACCACGAAGGTGGAACGCACGATACCCATGCTGGTTTTGCCATAGTTGCGCTTCTCCTGCCAGACCCCGAAAGCCTGGCAGGCCACACCGTCCGGATCGCTGAGCAGGGTGATGTTCAGGTCGTGTTTGTCCCGAAACCGGGCGTGGGATGGAACGGAATCCCTGGATATGCCCACGATGCGGTATCCAAGAGCGGCGAATTCCTCTCGAAGGGCGGTAAAATCCACGGCTTCCGTCGTGCAGCCGGGAGTGTTGTCGCGGGGGTAGAAGTAGACCACCAGCCCCTTTTCCCCGATCAGGGAACGCAAGGTACACCCCACCCCATCCTGATCCTTCAGCTCAAGCTCCGGCAAAACAAGCCGTTGGTCGGACATGACTCTTCTCCGTCAGAAGCCGAAGCGCAGGCGAATACTGTCGATGATGCGGGTGAAAAAGCCCCCTTCGGGCACCTCCTTGCCGGCAACCATCGGACGACGCAGAACCTCTTTCTCGCCCACCTTGGCCACCAGCGTCCCCAACTCCCCACCCGCCGCAATAGGAGCCACCATCGGCTCGGTATAGCTCAAACCCACTTCCAGGTTGGGACGATCCTTGCGGGTCACCGTTACCACGAAGGGATCCTTGACCACACCGTCCACCTTGTCGGTTTCGCCCTTCCACACTTTGAAGGAGCGCACCACGGCACCCGCCTCGTACATGCGAACCGTCTCGAAAACCCGCTGGCCGTAACGGATCAGACGCAGGGCATCCTCTTCCCGGATGCGGGCGTTCTTGGCCCCCATGACCACCGCCACCAGACGCTGATTGTCCTTTTCGCTGCTGGCGATCAGGCAGTATCCGGCATCGTTGGTGAAGCCCGTCTTCATGCCGGTAATGGAGGGATCCCGCCACAGCAGCCGGTTGCGGTTGTGCTGGGTGATCCCGTTGAAGGTGTACTGTTTTTCCCGCACGAAATGGCCGAACTGGGGAAAATTGCGAATCAGCGCCGAGGCCAGGATGAAGAGATCCCGGGTGGTGACCAGATGATCCGATTCCGGCAGACCCGTGGCATTGACGAAGTGGCTTCCCGTCATGCCCAGTTGCCGGGCCTTGTTGTTCATCATGTCGGCGAAGCCCTTTTCGGACCCGCCAAGATGCTCCGCCAGAACCACACAGGCATCGTTGCCGCTCTGCACCGCGATACCCTGGATCAGATCCTCCACCTTCACCTGGTCGCCAACCTTGACAAAGGTCTTGGATCCGCTCATGCGCCAGGCGTTTTCGCTGACGGGCACGTTCTGGTCCAGCTTCAGATCCCCCTTGGCCAACGCCTCGTAGATGAGGTAGAGGGTCATGATCTTGGTGAGAGAGGCCGGGGCGATACGCTGGTCGACGTTCAGGTCGTACATCAGATAACCGGTATCGACATCCCCCAGAATTCCCGCAACGCCCCGTACCGCCAGATCCTCCTTGGGAGCCGCGGCTGCCTGGGCGTTCCCCTGCCCCAGCAGGAACAGGCCCATCATCCAGCCAATTATCACACTTCGCCAGACCCGATCGAGCCTCATCGACTTTCCTTTTGCCAGAAGGGGGATCCCCCGAGACCACCCGGTACCATTCGCCGATATTTCGTAATAAAATTCACCCACCCGATCACTCCACCACCACTCGGCCTTCACCGAAACCCCGGCTGGCCAGATTGCTCACCAGGGCATCCGCCTGTTCCACATCCTCGACGGGGCCCAGACGTACCCGGAAAAAGAGACTGTCCTTGAACTGCATGCGCTGAATATGGGCCGGGCCCAGGGGGCGCAGGCGCTCCAGCATTCTCCTGGCATTGTCGAAAGCCTGGAAGGCCCCGGTCTGGATGAACAGGCGGGGACGCACCCCCGTACTGCGCCCGGTCTCCTCGATCCAGTTCCTGGCGGCCTTCTTGTCCGAAACCTCGTTCCAGGCGGTGATACTGCCTCTCGGGGCCTCCAGCACGGCCACTTCCACCATGGCGGTGCCTTTGTTCAGATAACCCAGCTCACGGGCCGCTCCCATGGAGAGGTCGATCAGACGATTCTTCACGAACGGCCCCCGGTCGTTGACCCTCAGCACCAGCTCCTTGCCATTTTCCAGATTGGTCACCCGCACCGTGCAGGGCAGTGGCAAGGTGGTGTGGGCCGCGCTGATCCGGTTCATGTCGAAAGGCTCGCCGATGGCCGTTTCCTTGCCGTGAAACGCCGTGCCGTACCAGGAGGCCACCCCTTTTTGCACATAGCCGTCGGCATTATTCAACGGATAATAGGTGATCCCGTCCACGGTATACGGCACGCCCGTGCGGAACACATCCGCACTGGGCATGTTTCGCGGCACCACCGTGCGGGCGGTTTCCGCGACTTCGGCCGGGGGCTGCTCCCGAACCACCGGAGGCGAAGGCTCCTCGCCCCGCTGTCCGGGAAGCAGACTGCATCCGGCGAACATCAACGAGAACGCCGCGCAACACAGGACCCTCCCGCCCCGATTTCCAGGCCAACCATCCGTGGTCATGGGCTTTTTCTCTTTCCGAACAAATCGATCAGTTCCGAAATCACCATGGCGTAGTTCCGGGAGCGATTCCAGCGGGTAATGATGGCAAAATTCTCCAATACCGCATAATAGCGTTCTCCCTTCTCCGCCGCCAGCCGAACCAGTCCGACCGGTTCACCGTCGGGCAGACTCAACTTCTTGTCCGCCAGACTCACCCCCTTTTCCCGCCAGTCCCCCCAGGTTTCGAGCTTGTCCACGGTATAGGTCGGGGTGAGCGGTCCCGCCGTGAGGGTAACGGGCAGCGCCACGGGCTTGCCCGTCTGCCAACCCATGTTGCGGAAATAGTTGGCGATGGAGCCCAGCACATCCGGTACGCTGTCGAAGACATCCTTGCGCCCGTCCCCATCGAAGTCAACGGCATGCCGCCGCATGGTGCCCGGCAGCATCTGCACCTGCCCCATGGCCCCGGCATAGGATCCTTTCAGAGCCAGGGGATCCAGCTTCTCCTCCCGCGACAACAGGAGCAGATCGATGAACTGCTCCTGGAAAAAGGTCGCCCGACGGGAGTAGCGGGTTGCCAAAGTAAAGATCGTATCCAAAACGGGATGCTCTCCGTGATGGGTGCCAAACCGGCTCTCCACCCCCCATATGGCCAGTACAAGACCCGCCGGCACCTGAAACCGCCGTTCCACCTCCTCGAACAGTGTGCGGAACGTCTTCATCCGTTCCCGCCCCTGCTTTTCCATCGCCGCCGTCACGAAGAGGGTCCGGTAGCGGTGGTAAGGCATATCCTCCGCCTGACGGTCCATCAATTCCATGACTTTGCCCCGTGGCTCCCGGCCTCGCAACAGGTTTTCCAGATACCCGGCGGAAAAACCGTGTTGGGAAACCAGGGGTTGAAGCCAGGGCTGACGGTCCAGCACCCCTTCGGCGAAACACGCCCTGCCGAAAGGAACCAAACCGGCCACGAACAGGGCTCCGGCCAGAGTGAACAGCTCCCGACGGGGCACAAGGAGACCGGCAGCACACCCCGCTCCCGATTCCAACCCGGAACAATCCGCTATTTTTTCGGTCTTGTCACGCCGCATGCGCCATGCCCATCCTTTTCCCCTGGTTAACCCGGCCACATTGGGTAGAATCGGCTGACCAGCGACGCTTCGCGTCAAAATGGCCCCTGTTCCGAATGGGATGATATCGAAGATGTCTCAGCATGCAAACGGATTTCCCCATTTTCGCCCCGGCGGAGTGGCCGCTTCCCCTCCGGAAGAGGTCACCGCCTCCTCCCGAGGGGAACATCCGACCTCGTTTGGTCCGCATCGGCTCCAGGGTTACCGGGATCGTCTGCGCCATCTGTTGCCCTATTATCAGCGCCATCTGCCCCGGTTTTTCACCGGGTTCCTGCTCCTGGTGGGCACCACCCTGTCGGCGGCCTTCATTCCGATTCTCATGAAATGGGCCACCGAAGCCCTGACCCGGGGAGCCACCACCGCCACCATGGGCGGATTCGCCCTCTCCCTGGCCGCAGCCGCCCTGGTCAACGCCTGGATTCGCGCCACCAGCCGCACCGCCATCTATGCCATCGGCCGCCAACTTGAACGCGATCTGCGCAACGATTATCATGCCAAACTTCTGACTCTCGATGCACGGTTCTTCGATCAGGAAAAGACCGGAGACCTGGTATCCCGGGGCATTTCCGACATCACCGCCGTGAGAATGTTCATCGGACCCGGCTTTTTGCAACTCTCCAACACCTTTCTCACCTACCTGACCACCCTGCCCTTCATGGTCGCCACGGATCCCCTGCTGACCCTGGTGATCTTTCTGCCCTTTCCCCTGGTCTCCCTGGTGGCCCGCATCCTGAGCCGACGCCTCTATTCCGGTTCCCGTGCGGTGGCCGATCGCTTCGGCGCCCTCTCCGCCATGGTGCAGGAGACCGTATCCGGCATCTCCGTCATTCGCAATCATGCCATGGAACCGGCCTGGCAAAAACGGTTCGATACCGAATCGGAAGAGCTGTATCGCGCCCACGAACAACACGCCCTGCTCCACGGACTCTTCGGTCCCCTCATGCTCCTGGGAGGTGGCGTGGGCATGCTGCTCCTGCTCCTGGTCGGCGGCCAGCGTGTGGCCCAGAATCACCTGACCATCGGCGACTTCGTGGCCTTCACCGGGTTTCTCACCCTGTTGATCTGGCCCACCGTCGGCCTGGGCTGGATCATCTCCGTCATTCAACGGGGTCTGGCCGCCCTGGATCGCATCGGACAGGTCCTCGACCTGCCCTCCGTCATCTCCGAAAAAGCGTTGCGCAACGCCGTGGAGACGAGCCCACCCCCCCGGTCGCCCTCCGAAGAGACCGATTGGCAGGGAGGCATCCGCATTTCGCATCTCGATTTCGCCTACCTCTCCCGTAAAGGCGAGGCCACACCCGTGCTTCACGATATCGAGACGGTGATCCCCCCCGGCTCCTTCATCGGACTGGCCGGCCGCATCGGCTCCGGAAAATCGACCTTGCTCCATCTCCTGGCCGGACTGCACCCCACCCCCGCCGGAACCCTCTTCATCGATGACCGCCCCCTGGAGTCGATCCCCGAAGCCGAACTGCGTCGCCATCTGGCCCTGGTGCCCCAGGAGAGTTTCCTCTTCTCCATTCCCCTGCAGGACAACCTTCTCTTCGGCCAACCCGGCTTGAGCGAAAACGCCGCCTGGGAGGCCGCCACCCTGACCCGGCTCGACGAGGAGATTCGCGGTTTTCCCCAGGGCATGCAAACCCTCATCGGCGAACGGGGCATCACCCTCTCCGGAGGACAGCGACAGCGCGCCGCCCTGGCCCGGGCTCTGGCCATGCAACCCCGAATTCTTCTGCTGGATGACACCTTTTCCAACGTCGATGCCCAAACCGAGGAGGCCATCCTGGAAAAGATCCACGCCTTCGCCCGGGGACGCACCACTCTCATGGTGTGCCACCGCACCTCCTCCCTGCGCAACACCCAGTCCATCCTGCTGCTGGATCAAGGCCGCATCGTGGCCAGCGGACCCCACGAAACCCTGCTCGCCACCTCGCCCCTCTACCAGGATCTCCATGCCGGAATGCGCCGCCGGGAAGCCCTGGAGGCCCTGCAATGACCTCCCCCATCTCCCACGTCACCGAAGAGACCCAATACGGCGCCACCTTCGACTGGCGTCTGGTAAGGCGGTTTCTCCTCCTGGCCAAACCTTACCGCAAATGGTTGCTGGCTGCTTTCGCCATGCCCCCGCTCCTCATGCTCAGCCAACTGGCCCAACCCCTGCTCCTCCGGCAGGCTGTCGACAAGCACCTTCTCACCGGGCAACTGGAAGGCTTTCACACCATCGTCATCGCCTACGCCTTCTGTCTGGTGGGTCAGACGCTCTTTTCCTACCTGCAGTATCTTTTCAACACCCTGCTGGGCCAGCGTATCATTCGGGATCTGCGCCGCCAACTTTTCACCCATCTTCTGAGTCTGGATGCCGCCTTCTTCGCCACCAACCCCAGCGGGCGTCTGACCAACCGCCTGACCAACGATACCGAAGCCGTGCATCAGATGGTCTCCGCCGGAATGGTCAACCTGATCGGCGACCTGCTGCTGATCCTGGGCATGGCCGTCTCCATGCTGCTGCTGGCCCCCGGTTTGACCCTGGCCACACTGGCCGCCATTCCGCCCATCGTCCTGACCTCCAACTTCGTCATGCGCCGACTGCGCACCGCCCAGCGCCAGAACGCCATTCAGCAATCCCGCATGGCCTCCCGGCTTTCGGAAGAGATCGAGGGCCATCTGGTGGTGCGACTCTTCTCCCGACAGGCCCACAACCATCGGGAGTTCTCCCGGGAAAACGAGGCCTACTACCAGTCGGCTACCACCAGCAACTTCTGGGAAGCCTTCCAGATCAGCTTCATGGAAGCCGCCGCCTCCCTGCTCATCGCCCTGCTCTTCGTACTCGGCGGTTCGGTTCAGGGCTCGGAAGCCATCACCATCGGCACCCTGGTCGCTTTCATCGACTATATCCGCCGCATCTTCTCCCCCATCCGGGACCTCTCCAACAAACTGACCACCCTCCAGGCCGCCATGACGGCTTTGGAGCGCATCTTCCATCTTCAGGACACCCAACCGGCCATCCAGTCGGCTCCCCCTGAAACCCAACCATCGACACCGACGGGAAAAAGGGGCGCCGTCGTTTTCGACAACGTCTCCTTCGGGTACGGCCCGGAACTGGTGCTGCACGATATCGGACTCCGGGTCGCCGCGGGAGAAAAGCTGGCCGTGGTCGGCCCCACGGGATCGGGCAAAAGCAGTCTGATCAAACTGCTCAATCGCACGCATGATCCCCGCTCCGGCAGAGTGATCCTCGACGGAGTCGACGTTTCGCACATTCCCCTGTCAAGGTTGCGTCGCCTGGTGGGCATGGTGCAACAGGATACCTTCCTGTTCGCCGGATCCATCGCGGAAAATATCGGATTGGGAGCGGAGGGGATCGACCGGAAAAAAATCGAGGAGGCCGTAGAGCGTTCCGGCGCCATCGACTTCATCCGGCACCTGCCCCACGGTCTGGATACCACGCTGCATCAGCGGGGAGGAAACCTCTCCGCCGGGCAACGACAGCTTTTGGGATTGACGCGCATCTTTGCCTTCGATCCGGCCATCATGGTGCTGGACGAAGCCACCAGCAGTGTGGACACCATCAGCGAGGAGCTGATTCGCAAAGCGCTGCACGCCCTGCTGGCAAACCGCACCGCCATACTGGTGGCCCACCGCCTGAGCACCATCGGCGATGCGGATCGCATCGTGGTTCTCTCACGGGGGCGCGTGGCCGAAGAGGGCACCTTTGCGGAACTGATGGCCGCAAACGGTCTCTTCAGCCGGCTGTATACCCTGCAATTTCAGAATGGAACCCACATCCCGGCATGAGACTACACCGTCGCCACGATGCGCAGCAAACGCTCCAGCTCGGCTTCCGTCAACACGGTATCCAGGCTGAGTTTGCGCATCGGTGGGTGTTCGACGACCATGCGGTTGTTTTCAAAGCCCCTGGAATCTGCATCCATCCCTGGCGGCGGCAATTCCCGCCCCATCCCTGGGGACGCCGCTTGACGCCTGACACGCGCAGATGACATTCTGGTTCACTCCGATGTTCCCGGATTCCGCTCCGGGAGCCCACCCCGGTTCCATTTTGGGGTGTTGTCAACCGCGAGTTTGCAACTCTCACGCCAACGAATTATATGCTCTCCCTTGGCAGGACCGGTTTCCTGTCGGACAATGGCTTCGGGCTCTCCTTCGACCAGTGTGAAGAACAACCATGTGGCGTCTCTCCCCCCCGGCCCGCAAACGCTGGCAGATCTTCCGCAGTCACCGTCGCGGTTATGGCTCTTTATGGATCCTGGGCCTGTTGCTGCTCGTCTCCCTGGCGGCGGAAACCCTGGCCAATGACAAACCCCTGGTGGTCTCCTATCAGGGCAGCCTCTATTTTCCCCTGGTCAAACGCTATCCGGAGACCCTGTTCGGCGGCGATTTCGTCACCGAAACCGATTATCGGGATCCCTTCATTCAGGAACGCTTGAACCAATCCGGCAACTGGATGCTTTTTCCGCCCATCCCCTTCAGCTACGACACCATCGACACCGAACTGCGGCACCCCGCTCCCGCCCCCCCCGATGCGCGACACCGTCTGGGTACCGACGACCGGGGCCGGGACGTGCTGGCCCGGCTGCTCTACGGTTTTCGCCTGTCGATCCTCTTCGCCCTGGGGCTGACCGCCATCGGCGTGGTGCTGGGAGTGATCGCGGGAGCCTTGCAGGGCTACTTCGGCGGTCGCGTCGATCTCTTTTTCCAGCGCTTCATCGAAATCTGGAGCAGCATGCCGGAACTCTATCTGCTCATCATCTTCGCCGGCATCTTTCAGCCCAGCCTGCTGCTGTTGATCATTCTCCTGTCGCTCTTCGGCTGGATGGGGCTCTCGGACTACGTGCGCGCCGAGTTTCTGCGCGCCCGCCACCTGGACTACGTCAAGGCCGCCCGCGCCATGGGGGTTTCCGACGGGGCCATCATGTGGCGTCACCTGTTGCCCAACGCCATGACCCCGGTAATCACCTTCCTGCCCTTTCGCATCTCCGGCGCGGTTCTGGCCCTGACCAGCCTCGATTTCCTGGGGCTCGGCGTGCCCCCCTCCACCCCCAGCCTCGGAGAGCTGCTGGCCCAGGGCAAGGCCAATATCGAGGCCTGGTGGCTCTCCTTCTCCCCCTTCTGCGTTCTGGTGATCATGCTGCTGCTGTTGAATTTCATCGGGGAAGCCCTGCGTGACGCCATGGATCCGCGTCGGGAAGGTCAGCCATGAGCAACACTCCGCTGTTGCAGGTTGACCATCTCAGCGTCACCTTTCAGACGGCCCACCAATCGGTGACGGCGGTTTCGGACATCTCCTTCAGCGTGGCCCCCGGAGAGACCCTGGCGCTGGTCGGCGAGTCGGGCAGCGGCAAGAGCGTATCGGCCCTGGCCCTGTTGCGTCTTTTGCCCGCCTCGGCCCATATCCGGGCCTCCAGCCTCTCCTGGAAAGGCAACTCCCTGCTGGACCAGCCCGAATCGGTGATGCGCCAATGGCGCGGCAACGAAATCGGCATGATCTTCCAGGAGCCGATGACCGCCCTGAACCCTCTGCAGACCGTGGCCACCCAGCTTTCCGAAAGTCTGATCATCCATGGCGGCGGCAGCCCGGCCCAAATCGTCTCGCGTTCCCTGGAGCTTCTGGAACAGTGCGGTCTCACCGAGCCGCAACGCTGTCTGGCCAGTTATCCCCATCAGCTTTCCGGCGGGCAGCGCCAGCGGGTGATGATCGCCATGGCCCTGGCTTGCAAACCGGCCATGCTCATCGCCGACGAACCCACCACCGCCCTCGATGTCACCATCCAGGCCCAGATTCTGACCCTGCTCAAGGCGCTGCAGACCCAGTTCGGCATGGCCCTGCTGCTCATCAGCCACGATCTGCCCATGGTGCATCGCATGGCGGATCGGGTCGCGGTGATGCGAACCGGGCGCATCGTGGAGACCGCCGATGTGAAGAGCCTGTTCAGCCGGCCCCAACACCCCTACACCATCGAACTTCTGGGCAGTCTGCCCTCGACACGCGCCCCCTCCTGTCCCGAAACCGCCACCCCCATCTACGAAGCCCGGGGCGTCACCTGCCATTTCCCGATACGAAAAGGGTTTCTGCGTCGCATTTCCGGGTATGTCAAAGCGGTGGACGGCATCGATCTGACCTTGAAGCGGGGCTGCACCCTGGGCATCGTGGGCGAATCGGGCAGCGGCAAGAGCACCCTCGGAGAAGTTCTGCTGCGCCTCAATATCGGCGGCGGATCCCTGCGTTTCGACGGACAATCCCTTGAGAAGATGGGCCGCCAGGAGCTTCGTGTCCTGCGACGCCGTCTGCAGGTGGTCTTCCAGGATCCCTTCTCCTCCCTCTCCCCGCGCATGAGCGTGCGGGAGATCCTGGAAGAGGGACTGCTCATCCATCAGCTTGAACCCACCGCAGAGGGTCGTCTGCAGCGTATCCGCACCATCCTCGGCGAGGTCGGACTCGGCGAGGAGTCGCTGGAACGCTTCCCCCATCAATTTTCCGGCGGGCAGCGGCAACGCATCGCCATCGCCCGGGCCATGATCCTGGCCCCGGATGTCCTGATTCTGGACGAACCCACCAGCGCCCTCGATCTCTCGGTTCAGGCGCAGATTCTCACCCTGCTGCGTCGTTTGCAGGAGAAACACGGCCTGGCCTACCTGTTCATCTCCCACGATTTGCGGGTGGTGCGCTCCCTGGCCCACGAAGTGCTTGTCATGCGTCACGGCAGGATTGTCGAGCAGGGGCCGACGGAAAATCTCTTCGACCGTCCGCAACACCCCTACACCCGCGAATTATTGCAGGCCGCGCTGCAAATGATGTAGAATCAGGACATGGTTGATATGCGCTCCCTCTTTTCGCAAGAAGAACTGACCGGCCTGGATCCGGTTCCGGCCCCCGTGCAGATTTTCACCGACGGTGCCTGCAGCGGCAATCCCGGTCCGGGTGGCTGGGGTGCCCTCATCGAACACCCCTCGTCGCCACCTCGTTCCCTCAGCGGTTTTTCACCCCAAACCACCAACAACCGCATGGAATTACTGGCCGCCATACGCGCCCTGGAGGCGACATCACGGGAGCGTGAGGTCAGTCTGATTACCGATTCCTCTTACGTCAAAAACGGCATCACCCAATGGATTCACTCCTGGAAGGTGCGCGGCTGGCGCAAAAGCGACGGAGGGGCCGTACTCAACAGCGATTTGTGGCAAGCCTTGGACGCCCTGTGCCGGGGTCGCCGCCTGAACTGGCAATGGGTTCGCGGACATAACGGGCATCCGGGCAACGAAGCTGCGGACACGCTGGCCAGGGAGGCCATTCGCCTGGGACTGGCGGGTCACATTCCACCTGATCAACTCGGTATGGCCGCATCGCCTGCGCCAAAGCCGAATCCGTTTCAACCATCCGTTTCGACCTGACCCGAAGGAGGTTACTCATGTTCGAAGATCAACTGGCTGCCGTGCAGGAACTGCTTGACACCAACGCCCATTTTCGGGATCTGCACGAAAGACACGCCGCGCTCAAGGACAAGGTTGCCGAACTCAACGAGAGCCCCGCAGCCACCTACGATACCAATCTGGAGCGCATGAAGAAGGAAAAGCTGGTTCTGAAAGATCAGATGGCCGCCATTCTGGCCAACTACACACGGCGTTAATCCCCCCTGATTTTTCAGTCGCCTCCCGCCGCCTGGCGGCGGGAGGCCGGATGAACGACATGACCACATCTCGCAGCAGCAACACCGTCTGGCATCCCGAGCTGGTTTCACGGGAAGACCGGGAGAGACTCAACGGGCATCGGGGATTGCTGGTGTGGTACACCGGCCTTTCCGGTTCGGGCAAATCGACCATGGCCCACGGCACGGCGCGGCTGCTACACCAACAGGGGGTGCGCACCTTCGTGCTGGACGGCGATAATGTGCGTCACGGATTGTGCGCCGATCTGGGCTTTTCCAACGCCGACCGGCAGGAGAATATCCGCCGCATCGCCGAAGTGGCGCGTCTGCTGGTGGAGGCGGGTCAGATTGTTCTGGCGGCGTTCATTTCCCCCTTCCGCGCCGACCGGCAACGGGCCCGCAACCTGATTCCGCCGGGGGATTTCATCGAGGTCTACTGCCACTGTTCCCTGGAGGTCTGCGAGGAACGGGACGTGAAAGGCCTCTACCGCAAGGCCCGCGAAGGCATCATCCGCGACTTCACCGGCATCTCCTCCCCTTACGAAGCCCCGGAACAGGCCGAGCTGGTGCTGCGCACCGACCGCGAGGAGATCCCGACCTGTCTGGAGACCTGCGTCGAACTGATTCTGGAACGGACGCGGTTGAATCACTCGTCTTCTTAAGGCTCTCTCAAACTCTCTTTGGCGTACTGAATCAGCGGAGAGAGAAAATAGTCGATTACCCGCCGTTTGTTGATTCGAACTTCGACAGATACCGCCATGCCGGGAGTCAGGTCGACCAATCTGCCGTTCACCTCAAGGTTGGTTCTGCTCAGTTTGATTCGGGAAGAGTAGATCAGCCCGCGTTTTTCATCATTGATGGCATCATGGGATACCGAGTCGACCAGAGCGTGGATCGTACCGTATTTGGTGTATTGAAAGGTTTCGATCTTTACCTCGGCCTCCTGTCCGACCTGGATGAAACCGATGTCCTTGTTCTCGATGAAGGCTTCGACTTCCACCGCGTCGCTGCGAGGAACGATCACCATCACCGGTTGGGCCGGGGTTACGATACCGCCGACGGTATGCACCGCCAATTGCTGCACCGTCCCCTCGACGGGCGCCGTCAGTTGCATCAATCTGTCCCTTTGAGCGGCCTTGAGCAGTTCCTTCTCCAAGGAAATCCTCTTTTGCTGCCCTTCCATAACGTTTTCCAAATGGATACGGCGGGTTTCCGCCAGAATCTCCTCCCGCTGCCCCCGCGCCTCACGCAAGGCGGCTTCGATCTCCCTGATCCGACTGCGTTGGCTGGAGAGTTCCGCTTCCTGCTCGATATGCACCTGCTCCCGTTCCAGGTAGGCATGTTTGGACACCACATCCTGGTCGAGCAGCTTCTTGAAGTCCTCCGCCCGCTGACGAGCTATGGGCAGGGTTCGCTCCAGCTTGCCCACCTGTTCCTGGACGGAACGACGTTCGGCCTCCCTTTTGGCAATTTCCGCTCCGATACGGTTTTGTTTGGCGGTATATTCGCCCATCTGCCCGGCCAACACCCGTTGGGCCTCCTGGAATTGGGGCTCCTCCACACCCTCCGGACGTAACAAAACGGCGGGTTGAGACTTCTCCAACGCCGCCAGAAGAGCCTGACTGCGGGCCACCTGCAGACGCACTCCCATCAACTCGTTGCTCAAGCGTTCCTTGTCCGCTTGCGCCGTAGTGGCATCGAGGTCGATCAGTACCTGCCCCGCTTTCACCTCTTGGCCGTCCGCCACATGTATCGCCTTGACGGAAGAGGTTTCAAAGGGCTGGATGGTCTTGGTTCGCCCGTTCGGCACCACCTTGCCCTGAGCGGTGGCCACCACGTCGACTTGTCCGATCATCGACCACAGGAATGCCAGGCTCGCAAAGGCGATCAGCATCCACATGGACAATCTGGGTACGGGAGATACGGGGGTTTCCTGCAAAGAGAGAGCTGCAGGCAGAAACTGGGCTTCGTGGGGCAGGCGTGGGGCAGGTTCCATCGCCGCCCGATGCTGCCAAGCATGCCGAAAAGCCATGGCATACCGGGAGAAGAGCTCTCCGAAGGCTTGCAAGCGCAATATCATGCTTCAACCCTGTTGCAACATGTGGAGACGCGCATAATGGCCGGCTTCGCGTTGCATCAACTCGGAGTGGTTGCCATGTTCCGCTATCTCTCCCCGATCCAGCACCACGATGCGATCCGCATCCCGCACTGCGGAGAGGCGATGTGCGATGATGATCACGGTGCGTCCCCGGCAGATGGCTTTCATGTTGTTCCGGATGATTCGTTCGCTCTCGTAGTCCAAGGCACTGGTGGCTTCGTCGAAAATGAGGATTCGAGGTCGGGTCATCAGGGCTCGGGCAATGGCAATGCGTTGCCGCTGCCCACCGGATAATGTCGAACCGTGTTCGCCCACCATGGTGTCATAACCTTCCGGCAACTCCACAATGAATTCATGGGCTCCTGCCAGCCGGGCGGCTTGAATCACGCTCTCCAACGGCGCCCCCGGTTCCGTCAGGGAGATGTTGTCCCGAATACTCCGATTGAACAGGACATTTTCCTGCAAAACCACCCCGATTTGACGACGCAACGACGTGGTATCCGCCAAGGACAGATCCATGCCATCCAGCAGAACGCGACCGCGTTCGGGAACATAGAGTCGTTGAATCAGTCGGGTCAGGGTGCTTTTTCCCGATCCGGAACGACCGACAAGACCGACGACCTCCCCCGGAGCGATCTCCAGAGAAACCCCCTTGAGGGCTTCCGGCCCATCGGCTCGATAGCGGAAAACCACGTTTTCCAGAGTGATCCGGCCTTCCAGAGGGGGCAAGGCTCCCTTGTTGCCGGCAACTTCGGTCCGGGTGTTGAGAATATCGCCCAACCGCTGCACCGAAATCCCCGTTTGCTGGAAGTCGGTCCAGAGCTGCGCCAGTCGCATGACGGGTTGGGCCACCTGTCCAGCCAACATGTTGAAGGCGATCAACTGTCCGACGGTCAACTGGTTTTCGATAACCAGGAGAGCCCCCAGATACATGGTGGCCACGGTCACCAGCTTGGAAATCAGCGTCACGCCGTTATTGGCCAAGGTTCCCAGCAGGGTGGTGCGAAAACTCGACGAAACGTAAGCGGCCAACTGGTTGTCCCAGGTACGCATCCAGTGTGGTTCCACAGCCATGGACTTGAGGGTATCGATACCGCTGATGGTTTCTACCAGGAAGGCCTGATTTTCGGCGCCACGATTGAACTTTTCCTGGAGACGGGCTCGCAAGGCGGGTGTAAAGAGAACGGACAAGATGATATAACAGGGCAAGGACATAACAACTATAATAGTTAATTTTCCGCTGTAAAGTGTCATGACTCCGATAAACACGACCGAAAATAATAAATCAAGAATCAAGGTAATGGCGTTTCCGGTCAGAAAGGAGCGAATATTTTCCAACTCACGCACCCTGGCGACCGAATCACCCACGCGGCGGGCCTGGAAATAGGAGATGGGGAGGTGGAGCAAGTGGCGGAAGAGTCGGGCGCCAAGTTCCACATCGATGCGACTGGTGGTGTGGGAGAATATATAACTGCGTAGCGACTGAAGGGATACGTAAAAGAGAATGACCACAATCAACCCGACGGCGATCACATCCAATGTGGTGAATCCGCGATGGACCAGGACCTTATCCATGACGACCTGGAAAAACAAAGGGGTAATCAGCGCAAAAAACTGCAATACAAAACTGACCAGAAACACCTCTGCCAGCAATCTGCGATATTTCACAATGGCGGGAATGAACCAGGTAAAGTCAAATTTGGCCAACTCACCCGCCATGGAGGCTCGGGAGGTGAACAGAATCAGCTCCCCCGCCCACCGGGACTGGAATTCCGCGAGAGACAGGGATTCCACCCGTCCGATGAGGGGGGAATGGATCAGAACCCGTTCCCCTTCAACCTTGGCCAGGATGAAATAACCGGAACCCTCGACGGAAGAACTGGACACCGCCACGGCAGGCAGAGGAGTCCGGCCCAGCCGTTCAACAGCCACTTTCACCGCCTTGGCCTTCAAACCTATATGTTTTGCTGCCAACAGGATATCGGGAGTGGCAAAAAACCTACCTTTCATCGCCAAGTGATGGGCCAACTGCTCGGCATCGGCTGCCACACCATGAAACCGCGCCAACATCACCAGACAGGCCAACCCCGAATCGATCCGGGATTCCACTGATTCCTGCGGGGGAGTCGAACCTGCCTTTTGTTCCGCTTCGCCGGACATCCGTATCATAAACCGTTCGCACCTCAGCCTCCCCGCCCTCGGCATGCGAAGGCGGGGTATTAGGAATCTATTGCCAGTTGGTCGCGATGACCGGATTCAGAGCCGACTGGTAATCCGGCGGCAGGGTGGTCTGACCCGCTGCTGGAGGAGCGAAAGTCGCCATGGCCGACACCAACGCATCGACCTGGCTATCCAGCAGGGTCTTGCCATCGGCGGTTTTGAACTGTTCGATATGGTAGGCGCTGCCGGAATACCAGTTGCTGAGGGTGATTTTGTCCGTGCCACCGATGATGCTGACTTCCAGGCCGACGGCGCCAACCCGGCGAAACCACAACTGATCTGCGGTAACGCCCTCCCCGACGGACATCCGATCCACGTTACCGGACATCCAGTCGTAATCGTACAGGCTATCGGCACCGGACCCGTTACCCATCAGGTAAGTATCGTTTCCGGCTCCTCCGTAAAGGGAATCGTTGCCCTCCCCGCCATTCAAGGAATCGTTGCCGTTGTCGCCGGAAAGGGTATCGTTGCCAACATCTCCCAACAAAACATCATCACCCTCTTCCCCGTTAAGGGAGTCGTCTCCCACCCCTCCAAGGAGGGTGTCGTTGCCGGAGCGCCCATAAAGACTATCTCCTCCGGCCTGACCGGTAATGATGTCAGCCGCTGTCGTTCCAAACACCATATCCCCAATGGCGCTGCCTGCAAACAGCACTGACTGAATGGCCGCAAGATCCCAGGTCGTACCATCCGAAAAGCGAAACTGCTGGATC